>JAOUPN010000332.1 GCA_029879905.1 Nitrospira sp.
CTTAAATGATTTGTCGCAGTTGCCGCCGTTGCGTGAGTTTAAAGAACTGGGCGAGTCCGAACAGGCGATGCTGCCGATGGACGAAGCGGAGAATCTGACTGCCAACGGTACCGTCGAGATCACGCCTGTCGACGAGGCCGAGGTCGAATCGGTTTCGGCTCAGGTTGAGGGCCATTCAGAGGCAGAGCCTGGAGGCTTAGCCGCCGAGGCGGAGCTGATGGAAACGGTGACAGAAACGGAACCGATGGTACTGGAGACCGGGCAGGAGGTCGAGGTTGGGAAGGTGGTCGAGGGGGGGACTGATGATGCTGATCTTGAATCGGTTCTTGACCTGTCCGAAGCAGAGCTGGAGCGTGCAATTGCTGAGGTGGAGCTGACAGAAACGACGGCAGTTGCCCCAGAAGCCCTTTGGGAAGTGGAAGTCGACGGGGCGACGGAGGAGTCTGAGGCCGATTTGATTTCGGACCAGGCTGAAGTTCTTTCCAAGGCAGAGACTGAGTTCTCAATGGCTGAGGAGGACTTGGTGGAAGCCGTGGCAGAAGACGACATGATGGTCCCGGAGACGGTATCGGTCGTAGAGGCCGAGGTTGAGGTAACTGAAGTGGTGACCGACGTCTTGTCGGAGACGACAGAGATGGTGGCAGAGGTCACAGAGACGGTGCCGGAAGCGGAGGGTGAGGAGATTGCGGTCGAACCTACGCTGAAAGCAGATACCTCCATATCGGACGAGCCCGGACACCTGTATTCCGACGACACCACTGAACAGGCGTAAGTTTTTCTCTCCTGCATTCTCGACTGCATGCGATCGCCAGGGCATTCTGGACCCTGGCGATTTCTCATTTCCATGCACATAACAAGTAGGCCGCGTGCATTCCCTCTAGGGCATGTACACTGGTTAATTATATTATGCCGATAGACTTGTACGGCAATTTATAGACAGCTAAAATTTACCATATAGTGTTTATTATGATATTGGTAAATTATAGATAATTATGGCTAAGCTGCTCTGGGGTAATGTCTATTATCGCGATCGTTTCGCCGGTGTTCTGCGCCAAGAATCAGGCGAACGGGTGTCCTTTACCTATGATCACAGTTATCTGGCGTCGAACCCTGTCGCCATCGCCCACACCCTTTCCTTGCGGACTGAGCCCTTTATCAGCCAGTCCGGCCTTCCGTCATTTTTTGACAATCTGGTGGCCGAGGGCTGGCTGGAGGAAGCCCAATCTCGGCTGTTAGGCAGGCGCCGGGCCTCGCGCTTTGAACTATTGCTGGCCTTCGGGCAGGACTGTGCGGGAGCGGTTTCCATCATCGATCCCGATCCGGAGGACCGAGGTGCGATCCGGCCTGATGATCCGATGGACATCGCGGTCTTGTCCGGCAGGGTGTCGCTCTCCGGCATTCAGCCCAAACTGGCTTTGGTCAGGGAGCACGGGAAATTCCGTCCCGCGCAGACCGGCGAACTCAGCACCCATATCGGCAAGTTTCCTTCGCCGCGGCACGGAGATTTGGCGGCGAACGAATATCTGACCACCAAAGCGTTGAAGGCACTGTTGCCTGATGACGACATTGTCGATGTGCGCATGGGCAAGATTGTTGGATTTAACGATCCGGTCCTGATCATCACACGCTTCGACCGGGCGCATGATGGACAGCGCCTTCACTTTGAGGAATTCAATCAGCTGTTCGGCTACCCGTCAGGTGCCAAATATACCGGCAGCCATAAACACATGGCGGATTTCATCCGGCACACACCCGGTTGTTTGCCGGTCGAGGTGTACAGGCTCTATGTGCGTATTCTTGCCGGGATTCTGGTGGGCAATACCGACATGCATCTGAAAAATTTCGCCATGTTTCACACGGCGTCCGGCCTGCGCCTGACGCCCGCCTATGATGCCGTATCGGCGGCCTTATACGAATATAAGACGATGGCGTTATCCATCAGCGGCAACGCCAACATGTCCATCACTGATCTGAAGGCGGGAACGCTCATCGGCATGGGAGAAGAATTCGCCTTGTCGAAGCAGGCCATGGCCATGGCCGCCAAGCAGCTTGAAAGGCGCAAGGAAGCGGCCAAGGACGCGATCACCGAAAGCAAAACCGGCACCGTGGAGTTGCGGGATGCCATCATCGACTTCATGGAGAAACGATGGAACGGAACCTTCGCCTTGATTGGCAAGGCCTTGTCGAAGAAGCCGTAAGGCGGCGCAAAGAACAAAGGCTGTCGCAAAAGAAACTGGCGGTCCTGGCAGGCGTCAGTGGGCCGACGGTGAATGCTTTCGAGCAGCAACGAACGAGCATTACGCTGGACTCAGCCTTGAAGATTTTTCGATGCCTGGGAATGGGTTGAACTGGTCAAATTGAAAGGTCAGGCAATGAGCCTCTCTCTTTCAATGCGTATGATACATTTTCCTGTAATGACGACCACGACCAGAATAAATCTAACAACCACTCTGATGGTGATCATTACTCTTCTGTTGGCAGGGGGTGTTGTTCAAGCTGCGAAACATGACACTCCAACCGTTCAGGGCCTTATCGAACGATGTTTTGAAATTGCTCAGTCTTTGCCAAATGATGATGAGGATTATGATCCGGACATTAATCCGTTTGCCCAAGATGTTCGCTCAAGCCAGGCTAGGATCTTAGAGGAGGTCGCTGTATTGCAAGCGATTACCGGAGATGTGCCTCAAGCTCTCAAGACTTTAGAGACTATTCCAGACCCTTCTTGGAGAAATCCAGGATGGCTGAAGGTCGTGAGAATTCAGGCAGAAGGGGGAGATCTTGTGGGGGCCAAGGAGACAGCGATGTCTACAATCACCAGTATGTGGTCATTAGATACGGCACTGGGAGTAATAGGCCTGCAATATGCTGCTGCTGGAGATTTAGAAAAGGCATCGGCTATTTTCCCCGATTATGGTTATGGGAAAGCCCAGCATTTTCTCAGCATTTCAGCAAGTCAGGCTACAGCTGGTGATGCGAAGGGGGCAGCAAAAACCTACAGTGAAGCGGTTAAGCATGCCGAGAAGGAAGGTACAGCCATATCGTTCAGGCGAAGCACATTGGAACATCTGATCAGCATTCAGTTGAGGAGCGAAGATTGGGATGGCGTCATTCGATCATTTGGAGATCTCCCTGAAAACCGGAAAGTATTTTATGTGAGCTCACTGGCGAAAGCCTACATGAGACAAAATAATATAACCGCAGTGCGTCAGTTGGCAGAACAGTGGCTTCAACTATCAACCACAAAGAAGGCTGGCCCTGACAGGGACTCCATAATAGTGAAGGTTGTAGAAATCTATGCCATGGCAGGAGATATAGACGCCGCCATCAAACAGGCTTCTTCTAATAAGGCGACTTCAGAAGGGTTGCTCAGATTGATCGCGGAGGTTCAAGCAAGAAATCAAGACATTCGTGGCTCATATCGAACAATTGGGATGATGAAGGATGCGGAGAGCCGGGAAGCGGTGATCTTGGTGATTGTAAAGGAGCAAGGTGCGAGGGGGGACTTCAAGCAGGCTATTCAGACCGTTCGATCCTTGAAGAATCCAGAATCCCGCCTGCAATTGCTGGTTGATCTTTCAAATATTTCGAATGCATCTCCACATATGAGTCGAATGCTTGATTTCATGCCGCCACTTCAACGTGAAGGCCGGTTGGCGTGGGCGGCGAAATCCTTGGCTGCAGCCCAAGCCCGTTCCGGTGGGGCAGAAGAGGCAATGCGATGGGCCACACAGCAATCGTCCTATGTAGAAGCCCTGGCGCTAGTGGGTGTTGCACGTGGTCTCTTGGGCAAGACGGCTGATTAGGTAGCCCGATCCCTAGACCTTCCCTTCCTTGACTCTCTTTCAGACCCTTTGCTAGACTCCACAGTCCTATTCTAAGTCCTTGAAACACCCCAGGAAACACCAATTGTTTCTTGAATTAGTCTGCTCCAGCTTTACGAGGTGATGGTAGTGATGAAAGCATGGCTTTTAGATGAAATGTTTCGATTCGACCGGCAGATACTCACGATCGATGGTGTGCAAGAAAGTGAGTGGGGAGGCGGTGATTCCGTCGCAGAGGAGGAAGAGCTTCCTCCTGCGCC
>JAOUPN010000333.1 GCA_029879905.1 Nitrospira sp.
GATTCTCTCACCCAATCCATCCGGGAGGACGAGCGTGTCCCATTCGTCTTGAATTCGTTTCGCGTCTTACTCAATGGTGCACCCCAAAACCCTTCCTCCGATTTGGAGCGTCGAATCTTAAACAGCGTGCAAGAAACACGGCTTTTTTCTCTCACATTCCCCCTGGGGACAACTCAGGCCTCCTCCGAAGGAAAGGCCATCAGCGCCCGCATCACGGTTGAGGAAACGATTGATCCCCACTCAGGGGAAA
Organism: Nitrospira sp.; assembly: GCA_029879905.1. Taxonomy (GTDB): domain Bacteria; phylum Nitrospirota; class Nitrospiria; order Nitrospirales; family Nitrospiraceae; genus Nitrospira_D. The sequence goes on from JAOUPN010000333.1 coordinate 251, forward strand.
CGGCCCTTAAGGGAATTCTCGTCGGAGCATCGATGTTTCTCCTCTCACCCGTCATCACGCTCAATTATGACTATGGGGTCAAAACCCGTCTCGAACTCGAACGCTGGGACGGCCAAATCAAACGCTATGAAGCCCGTTCATCAGGGGTCGCACAGTACAATCTCTTCGGCGCCACACCCGTTCTCATTGATGAACTGAAGGGGCAAGTCACGGAAGCCTGCCTATCCGAATTGATACACGACCTTCTGCATGACGGTCATTTCTATGTGGCAAGTAGCGCCCCCCTCTCCGACTCCTCTATACGCAGTGTGACGGTCAAAGCCCCTCTTCCTCACGTCCAGAACGCAGAAGTTGCCCTTCCCATATCGAGCACTCCCATGCCCTAGGACGATCCTCCTTGCTCCGCACTCTTCCCTCTGGCCGAGCCTGCGCACCGGATGGTATAGTGAACCGTCATTGCTCGATAGTCTCAGCCTGCCGCGAAGCGGAGGGCACATCCGACACAGAATGGGAGTTCTTTATGACCCTTGACGAGGCCAGAAAACGCATCGAAACAGCCGTGACCCAATATGGACAACATGCCGCGCCGGCTATTGATTTGGTATTGGCCGAAGTACGCTCCGATATGGGCGCCGCCGCCTTCAACGAGTTGGTCGATGATTTCGACCTGGAATTGCTCTACAACATCGCACCGATGGAATCAGATTTCTCGAACGGCTGACCCTAATAACGCCTTTCAAAAATATCAGGGACACATGTCTTCCCATCTGAATCCCCCCTCCCATCGCTTCACGTTTCACGCTTTACGTTTCACGATTCTTTCTGTATGCCTCTGATCTGGGCCGCAATCTCCGCACATGGATTCGGCCATGCCGCACAGGTTGTGCCGGTGCTCAACGCCCTGCATCGGCACGTTCCCGATCTCCGTATCATCCTCCGAACCATGGTGCCGGCAACATTTTTCCGAAACCGTCTGACGGCTCCCTGGGAGATCAGCCCTGCGGAACAAGATATCGGCTGCATTCAGAACGGGCCGTTGGCCATCGATATGGAGGCAACATGGCGCGCGCACCACAGATTTCACCTCACCTGGGACGATCGTGTCCGGGCTGAAATCGAAGCCATGCACCGAGCACAGCCCGATGTGATCCTGGCGAATACTCCTTATCTCGCAATCACAGCAGGGGCGAAGGCCGGCATCCCCACCGTTGCTCTTGCCAGCCTGACCTGGGACCTTATTCTTTCAGAATTTCCGGCTCCACCTGGCATGGACACTCACGCGCTCCTCCGATCGATCCGCCGCGCCTATGCTTACGCCGACCGTGCGCTACGCATTGCCCCGGCCCCTATCATGGATAGTTTCAACAGTCTTCAGGATATCGGCCCGATCTGCGAGCCCGGTTCATCCACCGGACATCAACTCACCACACCGCTTCAACTCGCTCCCGGAATACAAACGGTCCTTGTCGGATTCGGGGGAATCCCTTTGACATCGCTCCCGTTTGACCTGCTGGATTCGCTCTCCGGCTACCGCTTCCTCTTCGACGGCCCTGTTCCTCAAAACAACAGCCGATTCGTCTCCTTGCGGTCAATGTCTGTTTCTTTTCGAGATCTTCTTTCATCCGTTGATATCATCATGACCAAACCAGGCTATGGCACCGTGCTCGAATCCGTGGCATTGCGTATCCCGATTGTGTACGTCCGCCGCTATCACTTTGCCGACGAACAGCCATTGGTGGAGTACCTCCATCGATATGGACGGGGAGTAGAATTGTCACAAGATGACTTTTTCAACGGACGGTGGCGCGGAGCGATCGAAGCCGCGGCGGCGCTTCCGGCACCCCTGGAATCACCGCCCCCGCCGACCGGCGCAACGGACGCCGCCGAGTTGCTGACACCTCTTTTCCGGCCTGCTTGAATCACACAAGATCCTATCGCTCCGGCACACCGAGCCAAAAACGCACGACTTGCGTGACGCGCTCATCCGCTTTCCGTACGTCTCGCTTGTCTCGCTCCTCCCGCTTGTCTTGCGGACAGCGCATGCATTTCTCCGTTTCATTCGGAGAATCTACAAGTCGGTGTTATAGTCGAACGTATTTTGAACCGTACGACAAACCGACGGAACATGCTCTCGCCATGAACTCTGTATCAGAACAAGCGGTATCCGCCATTGACTCCGCGCTCCTGTCCCGGGTGGCCAAAGGCGAACAACAGGCATTCGGTCAGCTCTACGATCTTTCAAGCCCCCTGCTCTATAGTCTGGCGCTCCGCATCCTGGACAATCCGGAGGAAGCGGCGCAGCTCCTGCACGATATCTATCTGGACCTGTGGCAAAAAGTCTCGCGATACGACGTCGGCCGTGGGACCCCGATCGCCTGGCTGATCGCACTCACCCGTACACGTGCTCTTGATCGGTTACGAGTTCAGGGCACGCGCACTCCGCGTCACAACGGCCGGTCGCCGGACCTTTCGCACTCAACGGCAATAGGAGAACAGGACCCGACGCCCTTCGACGCGCAGGCCGATCAAGAGCTACGCCGACTGGTACACACGGCCATGGCCGGCCTGCCACCGGCCCAACAACAGACGATCGAGTTGGCCTACTATGACGGCCTCTCCCACGCAGAAATTGCAATCGCGCTCAATGAACCATTGGGAACGGTGAAGACTCGGTTAAAACTCGGCATGTCCAAATTACGAGAGTCATGGTCTCAGTATTGGGAGCAGATTGAACGTTCATGACCCATGAAGAATTGGAAGAGACGATTCCGCTGTACGCCGTCGGAGCCTTGGAACGAGGAGAGCGGCAAGCCACTGATGCCCACCTGCTGTCCGGGTGTGTCTCCTGCCATACGGCACTCAAGGAATATCAATCCGCTGCGGCTATCCTCCCCTTTGGGTTGATGATTACCCCTCCTCCTCGCAAGTTGAAAGCCAAGATTATGGGGGCGAGGACATCTCCTCCCGACCAAGACACGGTAAAAGAGCCGTCCGGAAAACAGAGCCTCGGACCGGGAGAATGGATGAATCACCTGATTCCGCCGGAAACATCCCCGCCGACCTATACGTTCCGATGGATCGTCGGATTGGCGATGGCTGCAGCCGTCGTCGGAGCCGGCTACCAGGGATGGACGAGCTACCATACGCAGATGAGCGAAGACACCACGCGATTGGAGCAATTGCAAAATCAAGCCGCAACTGCCGACTCTCAGGTCACCGCATTACGACGGCAGGTCAATGAGCGTGACAAGTCGTTGAACACAACACGAGAAGAACTCAACCGTCGGCTCTCGGATATTGCGGAGCTGAAGGATCAACTGATCCAACGAGAGGCCGAACTGGAAGTGGCCACCGCGCACCTTACTCAGCAAGGCGGGCAACCGATACGTACCACACAGGATGAATTGGCCGCACTTCTGCGGTCACCACATGCAAACGCGACGGCATTGTCCGGTACAGAAACAGCCTCACGCGCATCCGGCCTCTTTCTCTACGATACCCACACTCAAAAGGCGTGGCTCTATACCCTGAAACTCCCCGAATGTCCCAACGGGATGACCTATCAGGTGTGGGCCACACACGAACAGCCTATCAGTATCGGCACCTTTCGGGTCCGCGCCGGAGAAACCTCGCATCTGTTCGTCACATCTATTCCCGACTTCCTCAGCGCGAATACCTTCTCCGTGAGCCTCGAACCAATCGGAGGGCAGACGTACCCCACAGGCCCCGTCTATCTCTTCAGCCAATCATAGCCGGATAGGGAAGCCGTTCATTGTCTTCTTGAAGGTTGAGGTTGAGGCTAAGGATTATGGGAAAGGCTAAGGCTAAG
>JAOUPN010000072.1 GCA_029879905.1 Nitrospira sp.
TATACCGTCGAAGTCCTGTTGGATGTGAATGAGGTGCAGGACGTCGACGATCGTGCCGAAAGTCGGACCTATCTCGTGATCGATCGTGAATCGCGTCAAGCGGTGATCATCGATCCCGTTCTTGAAAATGTCGAGCGGGACCTTCGCTTGCTGAAAGATTTCGGCTTGTCGCTCCGCTATGTCGTCGAAACACATATCCATGCCGACCACATCACCGGGGCTTCACTTATCAAAGATGCGACCGGCGCACAGATCGTCTACGGAGCAGGAGCTAAGGACGTCGTCACGGGCGCAGATGCGTTTCTCGATGACGGAGAAGAATTACGGATCGGTAACACGTGTCTGAAAGCACTGGCCACACCGGGACATACCGACGGATGTACGAGCTATGTCTTGCCCGGTGCGGTCTTCACGGGCGATGCGCTGTTCATCCGGGGAAACGGCCGAACAGATTTTCAGGGTGGGTCTGCGGAAAAACTGTTCGACTCCGTCAGGCAGAGACTGTTCTCCTTGTCGGAAGACACGATCGTCTACCCCGGCCATGACTACAATGGCCGTGTGTCGTCTACCATCGGCGAGGAAAAACGGTTCAATGAGCGACTCAATATGTCGATCAGCAAAGACACCTTCGTGGAGTTGATGCGCCAACGAGTCACGCCTCGGCCCGCCAAAATGGATATCGCCTTGCCGGCCAATATGAAAGCGGGGCGCATCGAATAGAGTCCAATAGGTTAAGGCTGAGGTTAAGACTCAGTTGGATTTTGCCGGTGTGGATTCCGGTTAAGAGCCAAAAGATACTGGACTGCCATCTTCGTTGTTCTCTTAGCCTTGACCTTAGCCTGAACCTTCTCCATTGCCCTGAACCTTGACCTTAGCCTAAACCTTTCAGGACCTGGCCGACTGTTCGTCACGATCAAAGCACCTTGATCTGATATCCTCGCTTGGACAACACACTGACGATGCTCTCTTTACCAAGCAGATGGAACGCACCGACGGCGACAAAGCTTTGGCCTCCCGATTCCAGTAACTCCTCGATCTTGTCCGCCATGGCCTGATTTCGCTGCGTGAGCAACTGCTCGTACAGCTTCCGAAACAGCGGCGATTGTTGCTCTAATTCCATCTCCAGCACCGTCAATAACTTGCGATGATCGGCGGCCGCCCAGGCATCGGCCAAGGCCGAAATTTGGGCTTTTGACTCACCGTTCTCAATAGCCGTTACGGCTTCCTCTAAAAAGATGTGCTGTTCCTCCCGCGAAAATCCATCAAAGAGCGCAAATTGGCTCTCCAGTGACTCCAGCTCGACTACCGGCTTGTTCACCCCCTTTGCCATTTTCAACAAAAACACATCGACGCCATAACCTGAGTCATAGCCGGACTGCTGCCCGTCCAACAGTGTCAACGTCATCGCCAACATCCAGGGCTTCATGAGCCACGCCTGTTGCTGCGGTATCTGGAAGCGATCGAGAAGAGGGATCACCCGTGAGAGCAGCTCCGGCTCAACCACCTGCGCCAAACTCTCCGGCGGTCGATACAGCGCCCATTGCAGCACCACATGTGCCGCATGTTCCTGGTCCGACACATCGGCTTCAACGGCAAGAACCTTCGACGATGCCATCGCGTCGGTCGTGATCTTATCGAGCGGGTAATATTCAGGCTTGCCCACATGAATCGTCCCAAACAGATACGCCTTCCCCTTTGAACCGACGACCTCGAATAACACCCCTCGTTTCGGTGCCGATGTGATCTGTTGTGCGACGGCTTGTGAATCAGAGGCCCTTTCTCCGGCACTGGTCGATGGATCAAGGAAAGGGCTGATCGACGCCCAGAACAACACAACCAGCACCACAGACTTGATCTTCATGGTCCCGTCCTCCGATCCATGCCATACGCCATCCTGTCAAACATAGCACCGAATTCTCAGGACGCATACGGACCTGTCACGTTCTGATTTGGAAGAGGTCCTCCAAAAAGATTTCTGATGTGCTACCCCGTTCAGACGGACATGGTGAGAACAACAAGTCTCCCCGCGCATTCTTCAATAATTCGACAGGTTTGACAGGGCGATCGCCCTCATCAGAACAAGCTAAGGTCGGGAAGAGAAGGATACATCCTAAGAAGAAGGAAGATGGAGCCCGGTGGTTTACATCTATTCACCCGTTGCCTGTGCAACGGCTCGATCATGTGCGGCTTTTAGCGATGCCACACCCCGATGATCTTCGCTAAGCACCCCGATCTCAATGAGTACAGCCAATCTGGGTGCGGGATTCAGCCGTCGGAGACTTGATCGAGTCAAGCCATCCATCGCCAAGGTCTTCTCATAGGTATATAGCCACGAATCCGTCACCGCACGTAACCCCGCATCCGTGGGTTTCATACGACCCAATCGCACTTGTTGCAACAACTTGATCAGTGGATCGGTTTGTAGAATCACCGAAATCGCGCGTTGCAGCACTTCTTCAGCAGAAACAGTCATCGGGGTTTCAGTTCATCGAGCATGCGCCAGGCCCGCGTGGATCACCGCAACTACCGCAAGGACCGGATCCTCCGGGCGATGCCCAGCCGGACGTGGCCCCGACACCAAAGGCTGAAAACTGCTTATCGAGCTTTGTGGTCTTGCATTGAGGACAGGACGCCTCTACTGAACCCTGAACCAACAGTTCGAACCGGTGATTGCATTCCCGGCACACATATTCGAAGATAGGCATCGTCACGCTCCTTGTTTGTGTGCATGATTATAAAGTTGTGCCGGACCAATCGCAATGAGAGGACTGCATGTATCAAGAGGATAAAACGTTCACCCTCCGATTCAGCCTTGAAGCCAAGTTTTCCGAAGACTACGAAGGCGATGACGACGACTATGTCTGGGCACAGAACTGGGAGAGGCACATTAAGCCCGATCTGATCAAAACCGTATTCGAATCATTACGGCGAATGCCTGAATGGAAAGCCTACACACGCAACCGCGGCAAATCGCCGGATGATGAAATCGAAATCGTACTTGAACGGAACTACTGAGTCATTGAGGGGATTCGGTCATCACTATGGATGCTCCACGCGACATCGGCCTCTATATTCACATTCCCTTCTGCAAAGAGCGCTGCCGCTTCTGCGCCTTCTACCTTGAAGTGGCCAGGACCGAGCGGATTGACGCGTTCCAACGAGCGTTTCTACAGGAAATCAACTACTATCAGCGCCAGGGCATCATTGGAAATCGCCCGTTGCGGAGCCTCTATTTTGGCGGAGGGACACCGACTGCATTGCCTGCTACTCAATTGACATCTCTCCTTCAGCACATTCGAACCGCATGGCCGACAGATGAATCCGTGGAAATTACGGTCGAAGCCCATCCCTCGACCGTCTCAGCCTCGGATATCGGAATCCTGGCCGATGCAGGATTCAACCGCATCAGTTTCGGCGCCGAATCCATGGACGAAAAGGACTTCGGCCCCATCGGCCGCCCTGGGCGAGTAGCAGATACCGAGGTTGCCGTTGAAGCAGCACGTACCGCCGGCTTTACCAACATTAATCTCGACCTGATGTATGGTCTACCAGGCCAATCACTGTCTTCCTGGCAGGAAACGTTACAGTCACTCCTGCTGCTTGCCCCCACACATGTCTCCTGCTACGCCTTGACCGTCGAAGAAGGAACGAAGTTCGCCCGGGATGTCGCCAGAAACCTCGTTTCGACGCCGGATGAGACACTACAAGTTGAGATGGAGTCGGCTGCAGAAACACTCCTACAGACGGCCGGACTCGCTCGTTATGAAATCTCCAATTACGCCAAACCGGGATTTGCCTCACGCCATAACTTGCTGTATTGGACCGACGGCGACTACCTCGGACTGGGGCCGAGCGCCCAGTCCTACGTAAACGGAGTACGATTCGGCAATGTCGCAGACCTGACGGCCTACGGGAGTCTCTTAGCCGAACATCGCCCGCCTCTAGAGGAATACACCAGCCTTTCACTCACGGAGCAACAACGCGACGCCCTCGTGTTCGGCCTCCGGCTGATGAAGGGAGTTCCTCGCCGCCGTCTCTCTCCGGATATGCCTCAGCACCAAAGACTTGCCGCACTCGATCGTCAAGGACTGATTGAATGGGACGAGGAACATGTCCGTCTCACCACACTCGGCCGGCGCTATGCAGATATGGTCGCCCAAGAATTATACTGACCCACGATCATGCTCTCGACTCCATGCCATAGATTGACAACCGCTATCCCCGCGGAGGAAACTAACGGCCATGAGTGAGGGACGACCATGCCGGTAAATATGGACCCGTCGAAGAAGCGCCGTCGCATCAATCGGGACACAGGACCGGCTCAAGAGATCAACCAGGAAACCGGCGATTCCCTCCCTCCGGCATTCGGAGAGGAAACTGCAGCGGACCGTGAAAAGGATCTCGCAGAAGCAGAATTACGGAACCTGTGGGACGCGACAGAAGTAATTGATATGGATAAGGCTTAAACGCCTGGATCAACTCCGGCTGAGTCCATTGAGCGTCTAGGTTCCAGGTTCCAATCCATACGTGATGTACGTGCCGGTTGTACCGGTTCAAGTGGGAAATCCTCAGCCAACTCGTATATCCCCTTGTATTTCCTATTATATTTTCCCCATGCACATACCGGAGCATGTACCTTCATCACGTCACCTCCGCCCAATCTTCCTGGAATCCACGATTGAGTCGTGCGATCAGCCTCAAACCCTAACGATGATACCAAGCACCAACACTTTGCTGCATATCCATATGAGGGATGATGTGACCGCCACACAGCATCTATCCGTGAGGTACCGCTGAGACAACCTGACCAAAACAAGTATTAACTCGCCCCTTCAGGTCTGCTAGAATTTTACCGCGATGCCCATATCCCCGACACCAGAGACTATCCCGGATATCACCGAGGACATTCAGACCGGAAACGGAACCGGTCTTGAATCACGGGTGGTCGTATTCAATTGTGACTGCCACACCTATCAGCAAGTCATCGAGCTGTTCTGCCGATATATCCCCGGCATGAATCCGAGAAAGGCCTTTGAGCTTGCCTATCGTATCGACCATGAAGGACAGGCCATAGTCTACAACGGACCACTCGAACAGGCGGAAGATATCGCAGCAAAACTGGCAGGAGGCGGACTGAGAGTGGTTGTGCAATAGCGAAAATCAGCAGACCGCTGTTACCGTCGCTTCCCTTGGGGTTTCTTCCCTTTCTGGGACTTGGCCGGTTTAGCAGGGGAGATCTTTGCAGGAGTTTTCTTTGTTGCCTGTTTTTTCGGAGTAGGCTTTACAGGCTTTGTCGCCGTCGACTTGGCCTTTTTCGAAGATCCGGAAACAAGAGGCTTTGTGGACGTCGAAGGCTTGTCAGGTTTCGACGGCGTGGTCGGCGTCGGAGGCTTTACAGACTTCGCCGGCTTTACCGGCTTGGCAGGCTTCGGAAGCTTCCCGGACTTCGTGCTCTTTGTAGGCGCGACCGGAGCCATGTATGTCGAATTTTTATTTACCTTGGCAAGTTGGTCTCCGCTCAGCACACGCACCTGATACAGCTCGAATAACTTGCCGATGGCTTTCGTATCTCCTCGCCTTGCCGCATTCAAGAGTTTGCGGCGTTGATTCATTTCCTCTTCTTCAGTATGTGAAGCTGCGCGCCGTTCCATGCCTATCCTTTCGCGAGTCTCGACGGACTACCTCGTGCACAAGCTCCGACTTTCCCCATCGCAACGAAAAAAATTACGCAATTATACCAGAGTTGGATTGCAATTGGGAATACTCCTGCTTCCGAAATGCTTTACCATAATAAGGTCATCTCGTCCCTTGAGGAGAGCATCACCGACAACGCATCAGAGAGCTCCACGTTCGACGCCTACTTCGCCGAAGCCGCTCGGCTGCACCGGCCAAGCAGCCATCGTTTCCTCCCCAGACTGATCGTCTTCCCCTTTTAGTACCATAATCCGACGTTGAGCGGCCTTCCCAAGGTATGTATAATTCTGCGCCACATTCATCTAATGATAGGAGACCCATCTATGACCCAACAGACCCCACCGCAGCCGACCGTCACCGATGATCCCAACGCACGAGCACTCCTTCGCAAGGCCTTCGAGGCCACCGCCCGCTGGCAGAAAGATTTTACCGGATTTACCGCCAAGCTTACCGTCAATGTGAACGGGAAGGAATTCCGAGGCCCCGTGACCGTCAAAGGCCCGAGAGAGGTATCAGTCCAACTTGACGATGCCGATACCCAAAAATGGGCTCAGGAACAACTCGGGATGATCGCCGTCCATCGAGGGCCTCGCAGCTTCGAGGAATCCGACGGCAAATATACCCTTACCATGGAAGAAGACGGTCACCCACTGGGAACCAAACTCATTATCCATGGTTCCCATTCGTTCTACCGTATCAAGGATGATCGCATTACCCAAATCAACCGCAGCATGGCCCACCCCGGCATGACACCGTTCGCCTTTACGATCAATGTCGAAGAGAGTACGGTCACTCAGGACGGGAAAAACCTGACGACGAAGTACACCGTCTATTACTATTCCCCGACCGACGGAAAGCTGAACAACGTGGAAAGCTTTACCGACACCCATGTGCGCGTGGGAGCATCAGACCTTCCCGCTACCAGACGGATTATTGCTTTTGAAAACGGCACCGTGATCGTGAAGAGCCTGACATTCACCGATCACACACTTATCTAACGATGGACCTGCGTACCGGGTTCCCCCGCAGCATGCATGTCACGATTGCGGGCCATGCTCATGTGGCCCGCATGATCGACAAATGCCGAGCCGTCCTTGCCGGCACCGAAGGGGAATACATCTATCCCTGTCCTTTGGATCAGCGGGTATTGGAGTTTGCCGGGCTCACCAGCGAGCAATTCACGGCAGCTGTGAAGACCCATTCAACCGATGAGGGAATGGCAGTCTGGTTTGCGCGAGAGGCACGGCCGCACTCGCCTGCCGAACTGGAAGCATGGAACCGGACATTGCTGGCGCGGGGACCCGGCTCTCCGGAAAGCGCGGCCAGGTTCAAACAGTACCTCGACAAGATCGACCCTTCACGCACGGACATTACGGCCTGGTCTGATCTACAAGATCTGGAAGAAGGGAGAGCGGTTGCATTCCGCCCCTCCAACCCGTAGAGACAAGACCCTCACCTCCACAATGCCACATCCATTCTGCTGAGATAAAAGCACTCGTCATCATAACCCGCTACGCGCCATGAGAAGGTTGTCCCGGTCGTCTCGATAAAAAAGTATGCGGGCACCCTTTAGGAATGGCCCTATCCATCCGATAAGAGACTGACGAGAGCGGGATTCCCCTGCCTACAGCCCACTCAACCGGTGAGCACGTCGGCAGGGGCGCACATAATACCCTGAACATTCAACACGATGAAACGAGTTGTGATCCACACACTCCTGCCGGGCATGGTCTTGGTCAAACCGGTGACCAATGCCAACGGACTCCCGATCATTGCGGTTGGGACGACACTCGATGCCATCATGATCGAGCGGCTTCAAGGGATGGAATTGACGTCGGTGTATGTGGAGGGAGACGCAGGTGACTCCGGGGGAAAAACGCTGGAGGAATTGGAGGCTGAGCTTGACCATCGTTTCCGCCATGTAATACAAGACCCTCTTCAACAACTAATCCTCGCATCGCTTCGCACACACCTGCATGCCACGCGCGGCACCACGCCGACGGCGGAGAGTCCTACCTCCTCATGACCACCTTCAACCCGACTGACCTGCGAAACCGAATCGAGAAGCTCGGGGATCTTCCCACGCTCCCTCATATCGTACAACGACTTACCGCCATGATCGGTCGTCCGACCGTGTCAGCCGAGGAGATCGGATCGCTTATCGAAAAAGATCAGGTTCTTGCAGCGAAAGTCCTCCGGCTGGCTAATTCGCCGTTTTACGGATTCCCCTCACGTATCGCTTCAGTACCCCATGCGGTCATCGTATTAGGACTCAATGTCGTCAAGGGACTCACTCTCTGTGCATCGGCCCTCAATATTATGAAAGAGGCCGGCATGGATCAATTGTGGCGTCATTCCTTGGGGGTGGCCATCACCGCCAATGTTCTGGCAACCAGGCTGGCCATCAAAAACCCGGAAGAACTCTTTGTCGCTGGCCTCCTTCACGATCTCGGGAAAGTCGTCCTCTATGTCCAATGGCCCGAAGTGGGAAGCAGCATCAAGGCCGTTCAGCGTGCGGATCGCGAGCGTTCGCTCTTTAACGTGGAAAAGGAGGTTACCGGCCTTTCCCATGCAGACATCGGCGGGTGCATGGCCGGCGCCTGGCACTTACCCATCACCCTCAGGGAGCCGATCCTGTACCATCACCACCCTGGGCTTGCCAAAGAAGCCACATTGCAAACAGCGATCGTCCATGTCGCTGATATCTTGGTCAAAGGACTGGCCTGCGGCAACCCGGGAGATGACATCGTCCCCCCACTCTCAAAATCTGCCTGGGACATGGTCGGTCTTGATGAACCATCGTTGTACGACTGCATCGAGAAGATTTCGAGTGAATTTCTGACGATCGATGATTATCTATGAGCCAATCTGCTCCAGGCTGTAGGATTCTCCTTCTTCATAACGAGCTCACTCCCGCCCTCTCTTTGACCGCAGCCTTGGAAAAAGCCGGGTTTGAGGTGATCGAAGGTCATTTACCCGATCTTGCATTGCATGAGCTCGTCCATAATCCCCCCTCGCTCATCCTCGCCGGCGAAGGAACCGGAGGCCATTCCGTTGAAACCCTCACAAAAAACCTCAAACATGATGCCTTTTTGGGACGTATGCCTCTAATTGTGTTCATCCGGGACAGCCGACTGAACGATGTCGACTGGGGATCATTGGGCGTAGACGACTTCATCACCATTCCCTATCGCCCGGAAGACGTCGTGCATCGCGTACGCCTCTGCCTCAGCCGACTGGCCCGTTCACTCGATGCCAATCCCCTCACTCGCCTCCCAGGTAATACCACCATTCTGCTTGAGACCACTGCCAGGATCCAAAGCACAGAGCCCTTCGCACTTGCCTATATCGATATCGATAATTTCAAATCCTTCAACGACCGGTACGGCTATGGCCGTGGAGACGAAGTGCTGATCGTGGCATGCCGCATCCTCACCACTGTGGTCGGAGAGCTTGCCGGTGCGGAGGGGTTTGTCGGCCATGTCGGCGGAGATGACTTTGTCTTCATGAGCTCCCCACGCTGCATCGATGCCATTTGCCGGACCGTGATCAAACGGTTCGACCTCGTCATTCCGGATTTCTACGACCGAGACGATCGCCTCAAGGGCTATATCGATTCCGTTGATCGCCGCGGGAACAAGGAACAGTTTCCGATCATGAGCCTGTCCATTGCCGTCGTTACCAATGAACTGATCCCCATTACCCATCCCGGTGACGTAAGCAAGATCGCGTCCGAATTAAAGAAACGCGCCAAAGCGATCAAAGGCAGCACCTACGTCAAAGACGTACGAGGCCAAGGCAGCGCGGAGTCCACCGCAACGGCAGATTCCACTGCGTAGGCCCCCGCTTCTGATTGAATGATACGATGAGGAGAATCCTGCCTTACCACAACGTTCGGGGGTACAGAACACACCCTATGGCCTCCTTGGAGCCTATGGGAGTTGGGAAAAAGGCGGGCCGTTCGAAGCCGAAAGTCCGGAATTCAGCATCAATAGGTCAGTGCCACATATTTGCCAAGATGACTGGGATGCTCTGCTTGCGCGATCATAAAGTGCGCAACATCGGCACGAGAGATCGCTCCCACTGTCATACCTTCTACGAGAGTATCCAAGGTGCGATATCGGCCGGTCATAGGTCCGCCGGTTAACCGTCCAGGCCGTACCATCTCCCAGCGCTGATAGCCTTCGGCGATGACCTGTTCCTGCACTGTCTTATCCGCATAAACCGCCTTGAGCAGCAGTGAGAAGAAGAGTCGCATAGGCAGAGAATTATAGCTCCAACTGTCACCCGTCCCAAAACCGGTCAGCACCATGACCGTCGGGGACGCAGCCGTTTCCTTGAGGGTCTGCAGCAGGATGCGAGCGGAGTCGGAGAACAGTGTAGTGGCAAAGGGGCTTTTCACGCCGAGCGTCACAAGGATCGCATCCGCCCCTTCCAGGGCGGTTTTGACATCAGCCGCGTTGGTCGCACTGCCCTGCACTCGTCTCAGTTTGGGGTGATCCGGCAGCGGAACGGCCCGACGAGATAAGGTTGCGACCTCATGCCCCTTCTCCAACCCAAGGCGCGTACACTCAAGCCCTATCCCAGCCGATGCTCCGATTACGGTAATTTTCATGGTCCCTCTTTCAGCGACAGATGACCGACTCATACCTCGACGAATTCAACGTACACTATTGACGATCAATTCACCGCACCACGTTCAGTCGACGTTGAGGCTTCAGCCACCCCTTGCTGAGACCAGAGATTGTTGGGGAAGCGCTTTAGATCATCCTGAAACACCCGTATCGCCTCATCTGGCCGCCCTGCCTTCAACAGCAACATACCAAGTTCTTGCCTGACCGGCACAGTCCATTCCGGTGGCTCACCGTACACGAGAGCATCCTCGCGCCGTACTGCCTCCTGTAGGTACTTGATTGCGCCCGGCAGATCCCCCTTCGCAGCTGTGATATGACCGGCAAGCACTTCTGTGGCAATACCCAACACAGCGCCGGCGCGGTTGAACTCAAGCTGCAGTGCCGTCACGTGGGGATCATGAGCAAGAGCATGTAACTGCGTCAACGTGGCATCAGCCGCCTTGAGATGACCACGTACGGCTAACGCTCGACCATGCGCATACAGCCATATGGCACGGGCAAGCGGAAGATTTTCCTCCGGTGCATCAGCAATCAACAGATCATCCCATCGGCCGAACCGTACCAGCATCTGCAGATTGCGTGTCTGATGATGCTGCAGAAAGGCCATCCCCGGCTCCTGTAACAGTTCTTTCGGCACCAGAGCCGCCATTTTGTCGGCAGCAGCGATAGCCTGCTGTTCACGGCCGATCATGCTCGCAGCAAACGCCAAAAAGTCATAATTGTGCGGATAATACCCCAGCACATAGATCCCGGCTGCTGGGCTCTGATCGCGAATATAGGTCTCATCGGCATGTACCGCATGCTCATTGGCCTTGATGGCATCCTCGTATCGGCCGACACGGATGTAGATATGGCCCGGCATGTGAACCAGATGCCCTGCACCAGGCATTAAACCCGCGAGACGCTCGGCCGCCTTGACCGCACGCTCAGGCTGGACCGCCTCAACAGCATGAATATAAAAATGGTTTGCGCCGGGATGACCCGGCTCGGCCTCCAATACCTGTTCGAGATGTAACAAGACCTTTGTCGTATTTACCTTCGGCTTGCCGTCGGCGGTCCAGTAGTCCCAGGGGCTCAAGTCCATCAGCGACTCCGCATACAGTGTCTTGGCTTCTGAGTCACCCGGATAACGTTCCACGACATCGGCCATCGCGCGCGAATAGGCAGCATCCAACTCCGCACGATCGGGAATCGGTTCAGCAACGTATCGCGTTGCAAGCGCGTGAATCAGCGCCTGCTCATGTTTGCTCGCCCTGTCGGCAAGACGACCGGCCTGCCGAACGGCGGCATAGGCCAGACGACCGCTCTCAGGATCCATCGGCATATTGATATTGGGACCGTAGGCGAGCGCGATGCCCCAGCAGCACATGGCACAAGTTGGATCGAGCCGCGCACCTTCTTTGAAAGACCGAATAGCTTCCTGGTGGTTGAACGCATAGTACAGCCGCAACCCCTGGTCGAAGTACCGTTGCGCGAGCGGCACACTCGTCGTGATCGGGTACTGAAGCGCACCTAGGTCTTGATAGAGCGGCACCTGCTCTCCGTCCCTCGCCTCAATGAGAGAGCCGGGATCGGCATGAGTCACTTGCCCGCCGGTGAATCCGAATAGGAACGCAGCAAGGAGAAGCGTCAGATGCCGCAGCAGGATCTGCCTGACGATGTATGAAACAAGTAGCAAGTCCTTGCCCATTGCCAAAGTATGTTGATCGACGAAGAGACTATTCCTATCGTTGTGTTTCATCGCCATACCCCATACTTACACCGCGCCCCACGCGACCACTAATGCTAACGCATGATCGATTGCCCAAGTATCGAATGTGTCGGGATCATAGGTGGATCCCGCCCAGTTACGAATCTCCTCATGCCGAGGATGGCTGGGATCGTTCAGCGCCTCCAGCACGTCCATGAATCCCGGCGGTCCGCCGGAATCCTCCGGTGGTGCCGCTCGTTCCCCATCGAGAAGCCGAGGCGACCAGTCCGGCCCGTTTTCTGAAGGCATCGGGAGTACGGCCTCCACGACAATATCGTGCTCCCACCCGTCCCCGAAATCGTACAAGTATGTGAACTGTGAACCCAAAGCAAACGCAAGGTCACAGAGTTTGATTGCCGTGGCATCTTCAACCTCCGACTCCGGGCCAGGAGCCTCAAACCGACGAGACTCAACTTGGAACTCATAGAGGTGGTAGTCGAGGCGGCTGAAGATGATTTGAAGGACGCGATGCAATTGATGCAAGGTATATTGATCCGGTACGCGAATGAGGCGCCAGATCGGCGGAGAGATCTCAGCCATCGTAATCCGCAACAGAAGCTGCATCGGCTTGCGGCTTTGCCTTCGTACACGTTTATTACTTGTTCGTATGTTGGTGCGAGATTTCATCATGCGGTGTTTAACGTGAGGGCAAGGAGAATCCGCGTAATACCCTTTGTCGGATGAGCTCACATCCCTTCCAACGAATGCACAACCAGACAACCCACGATTAATGATATCCGAATAGTGCTAAACATTCTCAACCGATTCGGAGACTCCGTCAAGTACGGCAGAGTCTCGTGAAGTGATCTGAGTTTCCTTCAGGAAGGAATATCAGTGGCTTATCGTAAACGTGATCGCCAATAGTCCGGCCGTCGCTTCAGATGCATCACAGCTACGACACGTATACTATTAGCAGGGTGACTGTAGATTACTGCGAAAGGGAAACGATGAATGAGGACACGTCTTGTTCCTTGCCGGAACTCAGGCCACGTATAGGGGGATTCCTATATGCGAGCAATCGCGGCAGCAATTTCTTGAAAGAACGACTCCCCGAGCCCATGTCGCTGCCGATCATACCATCTCTTGGCTTGCTCCAATTCGGCAAGCGCATCGGGGTGAAATTCGAGTGGCAGCCTATCAACCATGCCGCAGTCGCCTCTGCACCTCCTCCCAAGGGATCGTATTTACTTCACCACGTTCAATTTGCTGAAGCCGTCGCTGTACTTCCTCTTGCCAGGCCAGCTCCACATCGGTATCCCCCCCCTCCTCCAAACTCGCAATCAACTGTTCCGCCAACTCAGCACGTTCATGGGTGGTCAACTTAAGGGCTTCCTCTAAGACGACCTGCGACTTTTGCGTCATGTTCGCCTCCCCGCTAACCCAGCAAATCCTACTCCAGAAACTGTATTATCGTCTGAAGGCATCCACGAAACAACCGTTGCGCACTTTCAGTCCCTTCGCAACAGAGCGACAAATCTCAAGCTGTTCAGCCCGCCAGAGCGATATCGCATCACAAGACATGATCATCTATGTCCGGTCTGCGTAATGTACACGAATTTGACGCGGTTGTTACACCTCCTCCGAAACTTCATGAGCCTTTTGCCAGAACGAAAGCTG
>JAOUPN010000334.1 GCA_029879905.1 Nitrospira sp.
CCCCCCTAGAGACAGGTCGCGAGACTCAGGGGCCTGCAATTTCACCGCCCATTGCGCGTCACCGTCTGCCATAAAACCCCTTTAATACAACAACATCCGACAGGGAGAGGGTGACGTCCATCCTGGACTATCCATAGCTCCCCTACGACCCCATTCGAGCGACACATCCATATCCTCATGCTACACTTCTTCTATGCCGCGAACTGCCAGGGCCAAATCTGTCTTTTACCATCGAGATGCACTCGACACGCTGAACGGCCATCACTCGTTGGCGGATAAGTTGACCGCGCTCCATAAGTTACTCAAGCGGCGCTACCCGTTTATGTCGCGCATCGCAGTGGCCGTCTATGACAGCAAAACAGACCTTCTCAAAACCTATGTCGACAGCGGAAAATCCTCCCACCCTCTCAAACGCTATTCCGCAAAACTGTCAGACGTACCGTCCCTGCAGAGCGCGATAACCCGTCGCGCCCCACGAGTCGTCAACGACCTGGATGTCTTCAAATTCAGTCGCGCGGAACATGCAACCCGTATTCGCGCAGCGGGGTACGGCTCCAGTTATACGCTCCCCATGTTTCTCAACGGTGCATTTTGGGGATTTGTGTTCTTCAACTCACGACTCAAGCATGTCTTCACCGATCGTGTCCTGCATGATCTGGATATTTTCGGACACCTGGTTTCACTCACGGCGATTTCAGAACTCTCTTCCATCCGTGTCTTAGAAGCCTCCGTCCGCACAGCCGCCGATCTGGTTCACCGCAAAGACATCGATACCGGCGCCCACCTGGACCGCATGGCTAATTTTGCACGATTGATCGCACGAAAGGTTGCGACCATCTACAACCTCACGGACGACCTGATCGAACACATTTTTTTATTCGCTCCCCTCCATGACATCGGAAAGATCGCAATTCCCGACGAGATCTTACGCAAGCCTGGCGCCCTCACCGACCAAGAACGCACCGTGATGCGCAGCCATACCGCCAAAGGCCGTGAGATCATCGACGTGATGTTGAACAACTTCGGCCTCGACGGACTTCAACACATCGACATGCTCCGCAATATTGCGCTGTACCATCACGAAGCCATGAACGGCAGCGGATATCCCAAAGGCTTACGCGGCGAAGATATCCCTATCGAGGCGAGAATCGTCGCCGTCGCAGACATCTTCGATGCCTTGACCAGCCGCCGATCATATAAAGAACGGTGGTCGAACGACGAAGCCTTTGCCATGCTTCAACGGATGGCCGGCTCACAGATTGATCAGCAATGTGTCCACGCTCTCATGGCACAACAACAAGAGATAGAAGACATTCAGGCGCGGTTTCAAGAAGATCCGTATGGTTGAGAGACTCACGAGTCACGGTATGACAATACCATCACAAAGCATACAAACAGGGCCCGGAGAAGACGGTATCTCCTCAAATCATGAATGCGGGAATCATGTTCCCCGCTGGATCTCGGCCGTCCTGTTGTTGGGACTGACTCTCGGCGGCTGCGGAATACTGTCCTCATCGACAGAATCTGCATGTATCGCAGAACAAAGAGGCGCCGGACGCTCACCCGAGAGTGCTCGAGTCGTACGAACACTTCGCCGTCAACTGAATGAGAAAGAACACCACGTCGAAAAATTAGAGTCCCGACTGAAGGCCTTCGAGCAATCCGCAGAAAACTCACCGTCCGTACAAGCCCTCCGCCGCCAACTGGAAGAGAGGAACGAGCATATCGTCAAACTGCAATCCCGATTGAACACGTTAAAACTGATCGAAGAAGATCGACAGAAACGCAAACACTTCCGCCAACGTCGCGCTACGATTACCCAGCCGAAGTAACAACAGGCTTCTTGTTCTTGATCCGCTCTGAATCGAGGGTGTATCTCATCGGCCTAAGTGTGTAGAATCACCTTTGAGGAATACCGATTCATGATTACGATCAGACCTGCCACGGAAGAGGATTTTCCGGCCCTTTTACAGATTCAACAGGCGGCGTTCGGGGCCTATGCCGACATCTACACGGTAAGCGGGTGGACGAAGGAAACGCTGGAGAGCGTCCAAGCCGATGCCAAGGCCAAACATATCCTCGTTGCCGAATCGGACGGGACACTTATCGGATCCGTTCGATTCTGGACCATAGCCGGCGTCTGCGTCATTCGACTTCTCTCTGTCAGCCCATCGCATCAAGGACAGGGAGCGGGAAAGAAATTAGTACAATCCATCGAATGTACTGAAACCACTGCGCACAAATTTTACGCCTGTACCATGCTTCGAACGCCGCGGAACATTCAGTTCTTTCTGAATCTCGGCTATACGGCTGAAACAATTCTCCCCGACCATTATGATCATCTGGATTTGATCTGTTTCGCGAAGTATCAACCAGAACTGAATACGACGTGAGGTTATGCTACAGTAGAACCGACCCGTCTCTGCTGTCGGCTGTTCAGGCACGATCCGTTGAATATCAAGAGTCGTGCATCAAGAAAGGAAGTGACTCATGTCAGCCATATTGGGACTGTTCATGATCATCGCCGTCGGTCTCTTGTCCGGATGCATTGATCCCCCGAGGGGTCCCTATGTCGACGTCCATGATCTCGTCACACACCTTGACGACTCTCGGCTCTCGACCGAACTGGGAAGCGCGGAGGAACAATACCGTCTCGGCACGAAATATGAGGGTCTGGTACGGGACTATCCGGAAGCAGTCAGATGGTATCGCATGGCCGCACTGCAACGCCACCCTGAGGCCATTTACAGACTGTGCAGATTGTCCGATCAAGGCCGAGGCATGCTACAGGACTACCAAGAAGCCATGAGTTGGTGCCGCCTTGCAGCCGATCATGGCTATTCAGAGGCCATGCTGTTGCTCGGAATCTATTTTGAAAAAGGACGCGGCATTCGTTCGGATCGAGTGCAAGCCTATCGTTGGTACAATCTGGCTGCGGCCAACGGGCTTGAAGAAGGAGTCCGGAAGAGAAATCGTCTGGCACTCCTCATGACCACGAAGCAACTGGCCCAAGCACAAATTGAATCGAGAAATTGGAAGGCAAAGTATCAAGACATAAGTTTTTAATCGACGAATCGCCGTCGCCTTTGACAACCAGGTCGTGGCTATCCGTACTCCCCTTTCCCTTGGTTGAGGTACGTCTATGCCCCGCCATGCAGCTCGAAAGATATCCAAACGGCGACACCGTCCCCGCCGAACACCTCGGTTCAAGTCCCTTCTCATGTTCACCAAAAAACGTCTGCGCGACGGCCGTACATTCTTCCGTGCAATATCAAAGACTCCTCCTGGTGCGCGACTTCTCATCAGCCTGGTCCTCCTCTTCATGATCTTCCTCAGCATGAACTGGGTCTATCACGCCATATCGAAGCCGACCGAGGTCCTTTTCCCGATTGAACGATCGCTCGACAAGAGCCTTCCAGCCACATGGCGGGAGTACGGGCCGTTGTTCAGAGAACATGCCACCGACATCATCACGCCAGAATTGCTTGCTGCCCTTGCCCAGGCCGAAGGAAACGGCAACCCGGTCGCACGGACCTATTGGCGCAGGCAGTGGAGCTGGAATCCCTTCGAATGGTACAAGCCGGCCTCCAGCGCCGTCGGCATGTTCCAAATAACTGATGGAACCTTTGCCCGTGCCAAACGCTACTGTATCCATGATCATCAGGTAGTGGAAGATGGGCCTTGGAACAAGCTTCGCTCATGCTGGTTTAACAGCCTCTATACCAGAATTTTCCCGAGTCATGCGGTCGAGATGACCGCCGCCCTTCTCGACCGCGATGTCACACAGATTATTGGAGAGCGCCGTCGAGCAACGCGAAAAGAGAAACAGACGCTCGCTGCCGTCATTCACCTCTGTGGGCCGGGAGCAGGCCGTGACTTTGCCGCTCGCAAATTCCGTCTCCAACCTCACCAACGTTGCGGGGACCACGACGCACGCACCTACCTCATACGCATTGCCGCATTCCAACAACGATTCGCCGCCTTGAATACCACCGAATAACCAGCGATGCTCTTCTCCTTCTATCCGCGAATCACCACTCTGCTCCAAGCCGATCAATCACAATTTGATGGACCA
>JAOUPN010000335.1 GCA_029879905.1 Nitrospira sp.
TCCTGCGAGCGCAGCACCGACGACAAACCCCATCACCACACGAGGCAATCGCACATCCAGAAGAATGATGCTAGCCGTTCCTGCCGTCTCACCTTGGCCGGCGGACGTAATCGCCTGCCATAACACCATCCCCATTTCACTCACAGAGATGGGCACCGCACCGAATCGGCTGCTGACCGCAATCACCACGACAGCAGTCGCCAGTAACCCGAACAGGACCCATCGCCGACGGCGTGCCGTCAAAACAGCGCCGGACTTGGCCCACGTCATCTCACCGGATGAAACCGAAGACCCGGGATCGGGCACACCACCCGTTGCCGGAACCAGAGACGGTGCGTGCCCACCTGCCATGTGCTTAGGGCCTCCCGCTTGCCGCCGGTTCGGAAGGCGACGGATGTAGAATAGCGGCAAGTTGCTCTAAGCCTTGACCGATCCGTGGGCCCGGACGATTCAGCAAATCGGCGGAGATCCGGTGGACCCGCGTGTGTTTGATCGCAGACAGGCCTGACCACCGTTGCCACGACTGCTGCTCCTGCTCGGAAATCCCCTCTGCCAAGCCGACAGGAAAGATCAGTACCTCAGGATCTTCCGACAAGACCGTTTCCATACTGAGGCGCGGATACGGAGCCTCGCTCTTGGCGGCAATATTGGCGCCACCGGCCAACCCGATCAACTGATCGATGAAACTGCCGGGACCGACGGTGATCAACGGTTCGCTGTTTAAGACGTAGAGCACGCGTACCGGGTCCGCCTCCCGGACACGCTGTGTAATCACTGCGATATGCTGCCGTAACTCCATTACCAGCGCGGCCGCCTCCGCCTGGCGTTCGACCATTTTGCCGATCGTCTGAATATGGGAGAAGATATGTTCGACCGCCCGCGCTTCGAGGAGAAAGGTCGGGATGTGAAGATGGTCGAGCGAGGCCAGTAGATCGGGCTTGAGAAATTCACGCGGCGCCAAAATTAAATCCGGCTGCAACGCCACCAGCGTTTCCACATTCGGATTGGCATAACCCACTTTGGGCTTGCTCGACGCTTCCGGTGGGAAATCACAGAATTCCGTCACCCCGGCAACGAGCCCACCGGCGCCGATCGCAAATAACGTTTCCGTGATGCTCGGAGCCAGCGACACAATACGGCGAGGCGTCTTGGCCAGTTGAATCTTGCGGCCCGTATCATCGATAAACGACCGTGACGAGACATGCGTCATAAAGGGCATGCCGGTCAAAATACCTTGCTGTCGTCGCTTCATAAGTGAATCCTCGAAATCAAAAGCCGACACCGCACCGGCATCCAGCACAAACACGCAGGCACAGAGCCCAATAATTCTATGACGCCTGCTATCGCGGTCAAATAGACTTCCGCACAAGGCCCTAGCGAGCGAACAGGCGAGGCGTGCGATTCGGCACATTGAGCCTCTGAGCGATGCGAGAACGCCGTAGGAGCGCTGTGTCACCGCGATAGAAATAAAAAATCCTCAAGGCCTCGATCAGACCCTGAGGATTGCACCCGCTTCTTCATCCTCACCCGTTCCCCAGCCCTCGAGGGAACATTGGTCAACGCTCCAGGCAGGTCTTCTGGCTCATGGTTCATCCTACTCCCCGCGCCTTCCCGCCTTAAAACCGTGATGCGTGATCCGTGATGAGTGAGAAAGACCTACGCCTACTCTTCACGCTTCACTAATCACCCATCACTGTCATTCAGACAGTGGCACTACCGGGTTTCGTCCCCACTCACAGCGGCGGGACCGCGAGGGATTTTCACCCTCTTCCCTTATCCTAGAGTCACCTTCGTATTGTGGATGGCACAATAGGAGAGCGAGTCAAAGCTTGTCAAGGCCCATCAGAACCAGCCCCTCCCGGAATCTGGGTCCATGGCCATTCTTTTCTTCATCTACCTCGGACCTTTCACATTTCACTTTTTACGGGCGAGAGAGGGTATGCGACGATTTTTCAGCATGCTGTTGAGGGAGGAACGGTGCTTGTCAGGATTCCCCTTCCTATGGTACCATCGGCACGTTTCCTCATAAGACCAAGCAAGAAGGAGTAGCGCCGTGGCATTCAAGTGTGAACTCTGCGACAAGAAACCAAAGTCCGGGAACAATGTCAGTCACGCCAACAACAGAACCCGGCGCGTCTTCAACCCCAACCTGCAAACCGTGCGTGCGATCATCGGCGGCGCCCATAAGCGCATCCGCGTCTGCACCCGCTGCCTGCGTTCAGGGTTGGTCACGAAGGCCGTCTGACCTCTCTCTCTGTTTTCCCAGACACATCGTTCATAGAACCGCACCAAGTCCATCGACAAGATGGGCTTGGTGTCTAAGATCGGACTGTGTATTGCGCGTGCCCCAGCAAACGCAAGCCCTACAGAGCCCCTAGGCTCATGTTCCCGACAAATAATCCGATACCACATAGTCATGTAACAGAAATTGTCGATCGTCATCGTCTGTAGTACTCGTAATTCTTGCGTCGCTCCCCATCGTACGATGTTCTCCGATCAGACGACCATGCACTGTTGCGCCCCCTGGTATACTCAAATACATGTCGTGCTTTGACAAAAGGAGGTCCCGATGAAAAAGGGTTGCCTGTTAGCCGGTGCCCTCACACTCTTGATCATGTCTAGTGGGGCGTCACTCGCCCACGCAGACCATGCATGGGGGAATTATCACTGGGCTCGCACCACCACTCCATTCACGTTACTGATCGGCGACAACACCACGGGAGAATGGACGAGCATTCTTGAAGTCACGATCAATGACTGGGCCACTCTGGCAGGCAATACAATTTCTACAACAGGAGCCACAGTCGGCGCGTGGACGAAGCAAGAAGTCATACCTCAAGAGGTCATAGGCACGGCCGGCAAGAGATGTAAGGCAGTGCTAGGCACAACTCAAGCCTGTAACGGGAAGTACGGCTATAATGGCTGGTTAGGGTTGGCTCAAATCTGGGTGTCCGAAGGTCATATCACGCAGGGAAAAGCCAAGATGAATGATTCCTACTTTTCGAAGGCGAAATACAACAACCCAAACGAGAAACGACATGTGATATGCCAAGAGATCGCCCATACATTTGGGTTAGGGCATCAAAGCGAAAACTTCTCGCTATCTTTGCACAGCTGCATGGACTACTTCTCTAACACGGGGAGCTATGCAGATAGCACGTTGAGCACCATCCCCAACCACCACGACTATGAACAGTTGTCCTCGATCTACGATACCCATACGGATGCTGCCTCAACCGTCGCGACAACAGCAGCTGCACTGGGAAGACAAGCTGATGAGAATGATCCTGGCGATGATAACCCACGGCAGTGGGGACGGTTGTTACACCAATCCGCAAACGGACGGAGTTCCATCTATGAACAGACCCTTGAACAGGGGGTGAAGATAGTGCGCCACGTATTGTGGACGGAAGAGACAGCAACCAGGTGTCCGGCCTGCGACCATCGGTTCCACGACAAGGACTAACTGAGGGGAGCCGGCACGGCTTCAAGCGGGACGATGTGTGATGTGTCATGTCTTACGCCATATAAGACATGACATGTCACGCCTCACTACTTCGGCGTGACGTTTCACGTTTTACTTTTCACATGTCTCGTCTTCCAACTCACACCTAACCCTTCACCCCTCACCCTTCACTGCTTCGGCGTGACCTTTCACTTTTCACGTTTTACGTCTTGTGGGTAAAAAGAGAATTCTACTGGAGGTGTGTATCCGGCGGCGATTATGAAGAGAGGCTACGCCTGAAGAGCCACCGGCACGAGCAAGCTCTGTTTGGAGCGGGCGATGGGATTTGAACCGCACTCCGTCGCCGGATCGGCTCTGAAGCCTGCCTCCCGGCTCCTGCTGAGGGGGCCAGCCCCCTCGCATGCTCCCCACGAAAGGGGCGCACCCCTTTCGAAATCCCCTGTCGTGGGTTCAATCCTACAAAGCCCGACGCATCATGCACGTCACGCCTTACGTTTCACTTTTCACGTTTTACGTCTTGTGGGTAAAAAGAGAATTCTACTGGAGGTGTGTATCCGGCGGCGATTATGAAGAGAGGCTACGCCTGAAGAGCCGCCGGCAC
>JAOUPN010000336.1 GCA_029879905.1 Nitrospira sp.
CACTGTGCACGAAGACCAAGTCGGCATAGCTCGTTCCGAGTTCCTTCAAACTCGTCTCCAATAATCTCAATGCACGCTCTCCGTCCGGCTCATAGCACTTGGTGACCAGAAAGACCTCACGACGGACCTGCTTGAGCACATAACGTAACTGGACTTGCGCGCTCCCATATCCGGCGAATTCCGGAGCCGTATCAAAATACCTAATGCCTTCATGAAAAGCCGTCTCGTAGAGCCGCACTGCGTCTCGCGTATTGAGCCGACGGCCGGCAGCAGCAGTCCCGAAGCCCAGGGTCGGGAGCATCACACCGGTCTTCCCCAATACACGCACCGGAAGAGGTTCGGAGCGCTGTTGAACGAAACGGAACATACGGTGTCCCTCCACTACTCTACGGCCAGGTCCGATTATGGTGAAGCCCGGGTTGCTTCTCCAGTATTCATGGCGAAGAAGAGTTTCCTGTCCACTTCATGAGTTTAAGCGTTTTGTTCGCAAACCAGGCCCGCCAGTCCAACTTTGCAAAGACATAGACCGACAGGAGCATGAGGATTTGCGTCACGACAAAATATCCTCCGAAATAGGCAAAGATCGTTCCCTCTTCATCCATGACCTGATGCGCCACTTCCATCGCCATGACCACCCAAATACTATAGGTCACGAGCCGCCCGATGAAGGCCGCCGCAGCCACCGGTGCCAAGGGCAACGATGTGAGCCCATAGGCCATAAACAGCGAGTTGGAAGGAAGGGGGCTGCAGGTATAGGCAAGCACTCCTCCGAATGTCATGGTGCGATGCGCGGAGAGACGATCCTTCACCAGGTCGATATTCTCTTTCGTCCGTGCGCTCAACCAATGTTGTCTGACGATCAGGAACGCCATCTTCGCCAACGCAACTCTTCCTGCCGTGGCTGCGGCTGCGGCCACGAGCGCGGTGATCCAGGGATTCGCATCCGGGTTGGAAAGCCCCACCGCCGACAACACCATCCAGGTCGGTGGCGCAAAAGCCGGCAAGCTGTTGATCACAAAGATAGCGGCAAAGAGGTAGAAGGCATTCATCATGTCATAACCGAACGGATCCCCGACGATGGTAGGAAGATCCGGAGTTGCATATCACAAGCCCTCTGCACAGGATACGGTTGCGGCACAACCTGAGTTGAAGCAAGACGAAGACACTGGAGTGCGAGGAGTGATCAGAAGGCCAAGAAACCGACATTCTTCCACACGGCTGCGCCTGGTCGCTGTGTCCATTCCAATCCGGCGGCGTACTTCACCTGCCCCAGACGACTGCCCCCGTGACGAAGGACCGTGAACACCTTCCTAGGCGCGATGCGTCATGATATCGATCGACCTGAAGCAAGAGAGGCGAGCAGTTCGCGGATCACCATCATCCGCCTTTGTCCCTCACTTGCCTTTGGGCTTCCATTCCTTCGCCAGCTTTTCCGCCTTGGCGATTTGCTCAGGCGTCATCTCTTTCGCCAATAAACTACGCAGCATGGGCGCAGGCTTGTCACCGTTCATCGCCGCCAGAGTGAACCATTTATAGGCCTGAACCTTGTCCTTCGGCACCCCTTCGCCGTCGTCGTACATGATGCCGATTTTTGTTTGTGCAAGCGCCTCCCCTTGATCTGAGGCAAGATGGAACCAATGGAGCGCCTGTTTATAGTCCTTGGGGCCCCCTTCTCCGTTAAAATACAACGTGCCGAGACTGAACTGGGCCTTGGCCAGTCCCTGCGCCGCCGCTTTGGCATACCAGTTTCTGGCTTGCACATCGTCCTGAGTCACACCACGGCCCTTATGGTACAGGATCCCCAAATTATACTGCGCATTGGCCTCCCCCTGTTCAGCCAAAGGCTGCCACTCTTGTACGGCGGTTGCATAGTTTTCCTGGATGTAGGCCTTCATGCCTGCCTCAAAATCAGCCCATGCAGGCAGGGCAAGAGAGAGGGTCGACACGAACAGAGTCAGAAGCAATCGTACGGACATAGTCACCTCACAAAGAAGAGTATTGTAAAAGGATCCTCGGGGAAGGAGCAAGACCATCCGCCGGACGATCAGCGTCCAAGTACGAGCGCGAGCAGCGGTGCCAGGTAATACGCAGCGATGGACGAGACGACGCCCAATATGGCTCCGAGGAGACCGGTCACATAGAGTCCGGCAAAGGGAGCCAGCAGCAGGATGAGGATCATCAGCAACGCGAGCGAGCGATGACCTTCATAGAACCGCTGACGATAGTCACTGCTAAGAGCCTCGGTAAGAGACGGAGGGGGTTGATCAAGCATCGATGCAGTATAGACGAAGTCCAGAGATATTCAACCGCGTAACTGTAGAGTCCCAACCGATATCAGCCCGCAGGACCTCCGCCCCGCTCCGACCTCTTACCAAGCCGATTCCGATCAGCCGCTGGGTTGGTTCGATCAAACACCGAAGGTTCAACCTCTTTGCATGTTCCCACTCAATTCATGTGCCTCTTTTGGCAGGCTAGAGCGATTTGACTTCTCTCGCATCTCAACTTACAGTTACACATTGATCAGAGATTCTTACAGGCTTCAGGGCTTTTCCTGTCGTCTACGCTGCTGACTTATCAGCAAGATGTTTCTGTGCCCTGATCAGCACACCGGGGAGTTACCCCCATCATCCATCTGGAGGACCTTACATATGTACGAGCGCCGGCATAGCAAGCATTCCATTGTTTTCTTGAGCATGATGATCGGGATGGTCCTCTTGACCGCCTGCTCAGGGAAACAGATCATCACATCCAGTGGAGAGGAAACAGCACCGGCTCCCGTCGTGGCAGAGCCGGCGCCGGTGACTCCGGAACCGGAACCCGACCCTGTCGTGGAAGAACCGGCACCTGCAGCGCTGGAGCCAGAACCTGAACCTGTCGTGGCAGAGCCGGAACCTGTGGCGTCTGAACCAGAACCTGAACCTGTGATGGCAGAACCGGTGCCTGTTGAACCGACTCCGGAGCCGGAGCCTGTCGCTGAACCAGAGCCGGTTGCCTCGCTAGAGGACATCTACTTTGCGTTCGACCAATTCACCTTAAGCAATGAAGCCCGTACGGCACTGGAAGCGAACGCGAACATCCTGAAGGAGGATCCCAGCCTGAACATCACCATCGAGGGGCATTGCGACGAACGCGGCACCCAAGCCTATAACATGACGCTCGGTGAACGCCGCGCAAATGCCGCCAAGAAGTATCTGACGGAACTCGGCGTGTCACCGAAGCAACTTCACACCGTCAGCTACGGCAAAGAGCGTCCAAGCTGCCTCTCCCAAACTGAAGAATGCTACCAGGCGAACCGCCGGGCGCATTTCCAAACGCCCTAAACCGGCAACCCGGTGATGCCTGCTGAACGCGGGCATCACCGGCACAGGGCATCGGTCAATTCCTCCGCGTGAGGTCGTCAGGTATTCCCATCGAGACGATCTCACCGGCCGATCAAGAGATATCCTGTCTCCGTGGGTAAATCTGTTCGGATTATTCGTAGAGCGCCACGGCCTGCGCCTACTTTGCCGAATCCGCTCGGCTTCGAAGGCCAAGCTGCCGTGGCTTCCTGCGAAGGCGGGTGAACGTCAAGGGTTCACTCAGAGCGAGCCGGCTCGAAAGACCAAGATCCCCCATCCACCATCTCAGCCATCAAAAACGACACCATCAATCTGGGACTCGATCGGGCCAAACCCCTGACACGTGCCCTCCAATGCCATCCCGCTGTCCTCGTATTCCCCGGCTTGGATGTGGCCCAACAATCCGCTGCCTAGCCGACCTCATTCCTTCCACAACTCAACACTTACAACTTACAACTCACAACTATTCACCCCTCACTTCTCGATCGCCAAACCTTGTAGATAGTCAAGAACGCAAAGCCAGACTCTATTGGTGGGAGCCCTCTAACATCCCTGTCATATGGGATGCACGGATGAGAATTTCAGTTGCCCTCCTCGCGCTTCTGACATATCGTGTGGGGCAGGAGATCACCCATGAGACACGCACCAATCTTATTTCATGACATCGATGGCGTGCTGTTCGGAGACTATGCAGGCGAGTTTCAACTCCGGCCAGGCGTGAAGTCCT
>JAOUPN010000337.1 GCA_029879905.1 Nitrospira sp.
AAGGTTATGGTGAGCCACATACTGATCACCAAAACACCGAACTTCCACGGGAAGAAGCTTAGCCAATTCCTTACTCAGGTATTCCACATGCACACCCGCCCCGCCATAGGTATACGGCGGGTATTCGTTACTGAGCATCAGCACATTCATGTTCTCGACTCTTTCTCCGGCTTGGTTGAGATCACATTACGTCACGATGGTGATCAGCACACACGTCCTGCGTCACCCAATCACGACAAGCGCACGATATAACCGATCGTCAAATCATTCAAGTCCCCACATCCTCAATCTCTAAAACGTGAAGCCCATACTGCCCGAGAGACTGCCCACATTCATCTCTTCACTCGCTCACCTGGTCGTAACCAGCCTAGCCCCATCACAACCATCTCCCTTGACGTTGATCGTAAATCCTCCCTCTCACCTTGCTGAGGTGCATCACATCTGCTACACTTTTTCGCTTAGTAACAAAAGAGGAGTATCCATGCCAACCCCAAATCCGCGTGTCAATGTCGTCCTGGAAGAGCCCGTTTACGAGGGACTACGCCGCTGGGCCAAGCGAGATGGCGTATCACTGTCGCTAAAAGTTAGGGACCTCGTCAAAGAGGCTCTGGAAGCTGAAGAGGATCGAGCGCTGGCCCATCTGGCTGAGCACAGAGAGCATACGTTCGACAAGAAGAAGACCCTTACACATGCCCAGATCTGGGGTCAGCCAAAACGCGTGAGATAATACGTGCCCTTCGAACTTCGCTACCACTACGACGTCGCTGCCGAAGATATCCCCCGCATCCCCTTGAACCTTCACCGCCGAATTGCCAAAGCCATAGAGTCGCGTCTGGCTCGCGCACCGCATCAATATAGCTCACCTCTTCGCAAAACATTACATGGATATTGGAAGCTCAGGGTCGGAGATTATCGCGTCGTCTACAAAATCGAGGGGAACGAGGTCTGGATTTTGGGCATTCAACACCGCAAGACGGTCTACCAGGATATTGCGGAGAGGTTGGGCTAGTCAGAATAGCCGTCGCAGTATAACAACGTCAGTTCGTGCATGACGCACCCAATAACTCAAGAGTCAGGCTAGTCCCCGATTCAAGAACGGGTTTGCAAGTCAGGCATTTCGACTTGAAAAGAAATAATCAAAAAGGCAATGCCCATTTACCGTCCTTGTGCACGCATACTCTGGTACCTATCTCTGTAACGTTTGGCTGAGACACCGACCTCTATTATGACTTGTTCATCCAGCGGCATTGTCGCATACTCGGTTGCGCCAAACTTTGCTAAGTGCTCCAAGGCCTCACCCATATTGAGGTATGCCACGGCACGTCCAGGGGAAAGTCCAATTACTTTATCGAGGATCTCAATTGCTAAATTATTCCGCCCTCCACCAGCCTGATAGGCAAAAAAAGCGTAATCGTTCATAACACGTACATACTGGTCAACCGACATGGCCGTTGGTTTTACATCCAGAACGCGCCATATGCCTGCTTCTTCCAGAAACTGAAATGGGTGTTTGCCTTCGAATTTCTTGCGCTTGTGGACACGAAGTGCCTTCTGATGTGCAGCTAAGATCTGCTGGACAACAATCCCCTCCACCGACCTTGCCCCGGTCAAAAGGCGGTCCATATCGTCACGGTTGAGATATACAGTTTCACCCAGGCCGCTGCACTCGGCGCTTTGGATGTTCTTTTCCCGAGAGCAAAAGGATTGCATCTCTTCGCTGAGTCCCGTTACAAGACGCACCATATGCTTAATAAGAAATGGCGTCTTGGTGATCGGATTTGATCTCAGTTCAAGTAGTGATTCGGCCTCCCAGAATTGGCCACGAGACATGGAACTCTGCATGACATTAATCCAGAGGGCTCCATCCTTTTGTCGCAGGACTTCGATATGCTCTGGTGAGCCGTATCCCTCAAAGAGATTGAGCCCTCCGGACTTCACATTCACCACATATATGCCCTGCGCAACTCTGCCAGTGTTCAATACTGGAACGACATAAAAATCACCACCAAGATGCACATACGAAAACTGTAGCACCTTGAACTTGTCGTGGACGATCTGACAGAGCTTCTGTAACCCTGTGTCGGCTGAATTACAAGCATCATCCATCGTGCCCTCGTCGCCGACTGCACCAACCGCATGAAATGGCAGCGGCAGGCTCATGACAGCACAAGCTACAAATATACGAAGTTGATTACGCATTGAATAGAATAACCAAGGTCGAGTCCTGTAATCACCCATCATCACCCCTACTCGTCTTATGCCTTGATGTTGGACTGCACCTCTCCTTCAGACTAGCCAGGACTTACCAGTTCTGCTGCAAGACTTCGGACGGGGACAGCCCCCACGCGTAGACGCGGGGAAGGGGGGCAGTCCCCTTGGCTCGGCCCATCCTTCACGATCTTGGCCATTGCTACAAACGCAGCCGGTTCACCACATCCGAAATCCAGAGGAACAATCCTCTGCGCCACATCAACGGTGCCACCATTCGCCTGCCTCATTCACTGTGGAATACAATGCTTCTCATGCCCGTGCAACAATTAAACGTTTTTGACCAATAGTTGAGTAGGACAGCCTGCGTGCGGGACCCGTCTTGCTCACCTTGCGGATTGAATCGACGACTCTGCAAGGCACGCGGTGAAGCCGAGGGGTATGTGGCTTGTCGAGGCTGGTGCAGGGAAGGGTGTTAGCCCCACCTCGATCATGATGACCTTTTCTATCTATTCAGGAATTTATGTGGGTATACAGACCAGGGGGCTAGTGGGAGTCGGAGTACCGTTGCCGGATGAGTGTGGTGACTTGGAGCCCACGCTTTTATGCTACATACCGCTGAATGTTCCGCTCGATTTCTCCTCCAATGGTCCGTTTGGCTACACGGAGGTCAAACTCCCCCTGGAGTCCGACCCAAAGATCAGACGATGTTCCCAAATACCGACTGAGCCGAAGCGGTGTATCGGCTGTGATGGCGCGCTTTCCGTTGACGATCGCGCTGATCCTTCCTGGTGATACGTGGATCTCACGGGCAAGCCGGTTGATGCTGATCTCCATCGGCTTCATGAACTCTTCTAACAAGATTTCCCCAGGATGTATCGGCTCCAGCAGCCGTTTGCGCGCCATATTGCACCTCAATGAGATGGCATCAGAAGAAGTACAGCCTGACACGATATCATGCGTAATTATTGCCCCACGTAGCGATCAGATCAATCCCCGCTTTTGGAGATAGTCTTTATCGATGACCGGAGTAGACTTAGGTAATTGACTGCGTTCTTGGAGCAGCCGTTCGACGTATTTGCCGATGAGGTCGGATTCGAGATTGACGGAATCGTTGACTTGCTTGAGGCCCAACGTGGTGACTTTCGCCGTATGCGGAATAATGGCGATACCAAACCCGTGCTCGCTCACCTCGTTGATCGTGAGGCTGATGCCGTCTACGGTGATCGAGCCTTTCGCGACACAGTAGCGTAAGATGTCCGACGGCGCCTCTATCGTGAAGAAGATGGTATTGCCGTCTTGATGTCGGCTTCGGACGATGCCGACTCCGTCCACATGGCCGGCCACCAGATGCCCGCCGATGCGTTCGTTTAGCTTCATCGCCCGCTCTAAATTCACCGGTGTGCCCACGTCCAACTTGCCCAACGTCGTCACTCCCAAGGTCTCGACGGAGACTTCTACGGCAAAATCTCGTTCGCCGATCGTGACCGCCGTGAGACAGACTCCGTTGACACTCACGCTGTCTCCGATTTTCAAGTCACCCATGACGATCGAGGCAAGAATCGTCATCCTGGTCCCGACCAGCGTCTTTTTCAATCCGGCAATCGCACCCATTTCCTCGACAATTCCTGTAAACATGGTCTTTTTCTCCCTTAGCCACTACGGACTGTGGAGCCCCACGGCCTGCCAGCCGTGGCCCCTTTTGAGTCTTCGGCGACACCTCGCCGAAGCATGCTCGCCTCGCTGAGTCGGCGAAGCGGGTCCTCCTTGCCTACTCCGCCGAAGCAACCTTTTCGGCTGCGAAGGCCGGGCGCCAAGGCTTCGGCACGCCGCCCATAGGCTCCGGCCGACGGG
>JAOUPN010000338.1 GCA_029879905.1 Nitrospira sp.
ATGATCTGGACAGGACTCGTGGGTGCATTGGCGCGTGGCTGGATAGGAGAGACTCGGCATCCGTTCTCAGTCGTAGACGATCGTGACCTGGTTGAAGTAGACCCCCAGCAAGGTGAGATCGCGGTCCACGACAGCTGCGTCGGCGGCTTGGGCCGCTTGTTCAATCGACGCGGCGAGTTCCGTGACGCGATCAAATCCATAACTGCCTCCCGCGCCTTTCAGACTGTGGGACGTGGCACGGATGATCTCGAAACGGCCCGCTGCGCAGGCTTCTCGCATCACCCGCACTTGCTCTTTGCCAAAGGCCATGAAATTGGGAATGAGTGGGGCGACTGCGGCGTCCAGATGGACGATGACGGTTTGAGGGAGTGCGGGGGTCGTGTCGGATTGTGATGGCGT
The DNA here is from genome assembly GCA_029879905.1 of Nitrospira sp. Lineage (GTDB taxonomy): Bacteria > Nitrospirota > Nitrospiria > Nitrospirales > Nitrospiraceae > Nitrospira_D. The sequence goes on from JAOUPN010000338.1 coordinate 400, forward strand.
CATCTCGTCGTTCTCCTCTTGCATCGGTTCGTTTACCCCAATGAGTATCCTGCTCATGACGCGCGCTTGCGCAGGCCTGGCGCGTGATATTTCTCGATCCTAGCCCGCAACCGATCTCGCTGGAATGGCTTCAGGATATATTCTGTGGCCCCGCCCACAAGCGCTTTGCAGATGTTGGTTTTATCCGAAACCGCCGTCAGCATCACGACCGGCACATGAACCCAGGTCGATTTGCGCCTGATCTGCGTTAAGAGGTCGAGTCCGTGCACGTGCGGAAGTTCCATGTCCAGCAAGATGAGCGCGGGTGGTGGCAGGGCATCGATCAGGCGTGCGGCCTCCTTGCCGTCGGCGACATGGAGGATCTCATAGCCTATGTCTTGCAGGGTGAGTTTGATGAGGTCCGCAGTATGCAATTCGTCTTCGATCAATAACAGGGTTGGAGATGGGGGTGCGACTGTATTGTCCATGCGAATGTCCTCCTCCGGTCATGCGATATGGTCCAGGTGCTTGCGTATCGTTGTGAGCAGCACGTCTTTTTTAATTGGTTTCGTCAGGTAATCCGTGCAACCTGCGGTTTGGCATCGTGCGATGTCTTCTGTGAACGCGTTGGCGGTCAACATGACCACCGGAGTTGCCGTATTGCCGCACTCACGTTCCCATTCGCGAATGGCCTTCGTGGCCTCCAATCCGTCCATCACCGGCATTTGCATGTCCATGAGCACAAGATCATAACCGCCTGTTTGAAATTTCTTCACCGCGATTGCGCCATTCTCCGCGATATCGAGTATGATCGCGCTGCCTTTCAGAAACAATGCGACGATATCGCGGTTGATAGCCACATCCTCTACCAACAGGATGCGGTAGCTATGCAGATTGTCCAGCGGGCTAGAGACGGGCGATATGCACTGGACTGCGGCTGTCTGTTCAAGGGCGGCGACGGTTGTTTCGAGAAGAGCTGCACGGGAGACGGGTTTGATCACGTGATGCACGATGTGTAATGATTTGAGCAGCTGTTGATCCTCTGTGTGTGGGTTGGACGTGAGCATGATGATCGGAAGCGCGGCGTTGTCGGGCGTCTGCCGTACGGCGGATGCCACCTGGATTCCGTCCATGCCGGGCATGTCGCGATCCACAATCAGCAAGTGAATCGGCGTGCCGCCGCACTGCGCCATGTGAAGACGAGCCACCGCCTGAGTTCCCGCCATGGCACGAGTGGTCGTGGCACCGGCCTCAGACAGAATCTCACTGATCGCCAAGCCGGAGATTTCATTGTCGTCAACGATGAGGATATGCTTGCCCTGAATCGATGGCGGGGATGGGCTGTCCACGGCAGGGTTTGATGGCGCAGCCCGATGGGGAAGCGTCACGGTAAAGGTCGAACCCTGCCCTGAGGTGCTGCGGACTGTGATCGTCCCCTCCATGAGCGTCGTCAACTGTTTGCTGATGTTCAGGCCAAGGCCGGTGCCTCCGTACTGGCGTGTCGTCGAAGAATCCGCCTGGGTAAAGCAGTCGAAAATGGACTGGAGTTTGTCGGCCGGGATGCCGATGCCGGTGTCCGATATGGATAGACGGATCAGGCCGGGATCGGCCGATTCGGCTTGGAGCACGACCTGTCCCTGCTGGGTGAATTTCAAAGCGTTTCCGACCAGATTCACCAGTATCTGGCGCAGGCGAGTCGGATCGCCCATCATCTCTCTTGGCATGCCAGGGACGATGCGCACAATCAGTTCAACGTTTTTGGTGTGGGCGCGCAACCGCATCAATTCCCCGACGGTCTCGATCAGGTCGCGCAGGTCAACAGGAATCGATTCCAACGTTATTTTGCCCGCCTCAATCTTCGAGATGTCCAGGATGTCGTTGAGGAGGCTGAGCAAATGGTCGGCGGCGCGGCTGAGGTGTTGAACGTATTCTTTTTGATGTCCGTTTAGTTCGGAGTCGTTGAGCACCTCGGCCATGCCGACGATTGCATTCATGGGGGTCCTGATCTCATGGCTCATCGCGGCGAGAAACGCGGTCTTGGCTTGGGTGGCTGCCACGATCTGCTTGTGGGCGAGTTCTAACTCGATGTTTTGACATTCAAGTTCGACGGCCGCCTCTTCTAGCCTCGCCTCGCTGTCCTTCATGACCGTGATGTCCCGGACCATGCCGATATAGATGACCCTGTTGTAGAGAACCACCTCGCTGACCGCGAGGTCCATCGGGAATTCAGCGCCATCTTTGCGGAGACCAACCACTTCCCGCCCAATATTGATGATTTGAGGAATGCCGGTTCGGCGGTAGTTTTCTATGTAGCGGTCATGCTCCGACTGATAGGGTTCCGGCATCAAGATCTTCACGTTTCGGCCGATCACGTCATCCGGCGCGTAGCCGAAGATCTGTTGGGCGGCGGGATTGAATGTTTCAACGATGCCGTCATCGTTGATGATGATAATGCCGGTTATCGCATGGTCTACGATGGCGCGCAGGTACGCTTCCCGCTCCCGCAACGTGTTCTCCGCCATTTTCAACTGCGTGATGTCATAGTTGACTGCGATGACCCGTATCGGGGTTCCATCTGTGGCGAAGATGACCTGTCCCTTGGCCTTCACGTGCCTCGTACTGCCGTCGCGCCAGCGGATGCGGAAGCTCGTATCGAAGGGACGTTCGTTGCGCAAGGCCGCCTGAAGATCTTCTTCGGTTTGAGGAACGTCATCCGGTAACAGGGCGTTGCGCCAGTCTCGGTAGGCATTGGAAAAGAGCGGTTTCTCTATTCCATAGATGGCAAACATTTGTTCGTCCCAATACAAGGCTCCGGTGGCGACATCCCAATCCCAGACTCCGATTTGCGCAGCGTCGGTTGAGAGCCGCAGGCGCTCTTCTGTGCGGGCAAGATGCTCGCGCGCTTGGCGGTATGAGGTGATATCGGTGGCGATGCCGCCGATGCCGCAGAGGCGTCCGTCACCATCAAACAATGGAAACCGCTGCGTCATGGTGAATAGGCGGCCCGCGTCTGTGTCATATTGCTCATCGCATATGGTCGCTTCCTGTTGCTGCAACACTTCTTGATCATATTGCATGAATCTACGTGCTTGGCCGGAGGGAAAGATGTCCATGTCGGTTTTGCCGAGTGTTGCTTCGGTTGTGATGTTGAGCGTCCGCTCAAAGTTCCGATTGATCTTCAGATACCGTCCGTCGCGATCTTTGATGAATATAAGCGAGGGGCTGTTGTCCATAATGGCTTGGGTGAGAGAGTGCGAATCCGCCAGTTTCTCCGCCATCGAATCGAATGCGTGGGCTAGGTGTCCGATATCGTCTGCCGTTGTGATGCCGCTCCTGGCTGAGAAATGGCCTTGTCCGAGTTGGCTGGTCAACTGCTCCAGCCGCTGGAGTCCTCCGCCAATATGATGGGAGATCATCACGCCAAATGACAGTCCGCAGGACGTGGCCACGGCGAGAATCGCGCAGGCGGCATAAAAGAGCCGGGTCGCTTTCCGCCGGCTCCCCTCGATATCGTCTGTGATGTGCGCTTGCTTGGCCTCGATCAGACGGTCGGTACTGGCAGTCAAGGCGGACATCCTGCGGGCGCCTTCGGTCAGGAAGAGTGCTTCGGCTGGCTCGCGTTTCATCTGCCTGCTTAAACTGAGTACGTCCGATCGCATTTCTTGTTAGTGC
>JAOUPN010000073.1 GCA_029879905.1 Nitrospira sp.
CCTTGCAAGCGATTAACGATGGATGTGGTGTAAACCGTACGGTCGGCCTCAATGACCGCATGAACATAATCGGCGACTTTTTCAGGCGGAATGCCGACTGTGTCCGAGCTATCTTTGGCAAACGAGACCGATGCGCCTGCCCAGAACCATCCAGTAAAGATCATGACGGCTGTGGTGCCGAATGTGGAACGGATTGAGTCCATGGTTTCCCCTCCGAGGCGGTAGCAATCGGTATGGTGACGATGCATGTGGTGCCCTCTCCTTCTGAGCTTTCGATGCGGACATCACCTCCGAATTTGCGGATGATGCGTCTTGTCACCGTGAGCCCGAGTCCTGACCCTTCGCCCTGCTCCTTGGTCGTAAAAAACGGGTCGAAGATTTTCGATACATGGTCCTTGGAGATGCCACATCCGGAATCTGCAATAAGGGCAGTGCCGGTATGATCGGACAGCATCGTCGTTAAGGTGAGTGTCCCCGTACCTCTCATGGCTTGTACCGCGTTGGTAATAAGATGTGCCAACGCTTGGCGAATCTGATCGGGTTGCGCCAGTATGCGCACGTCTCCTGCATAGTGTTTGTGTACGGTAATATGTGTCATGTCGAGGGTCGTCTGTGCCGTGGTTAAGGCATGGTTCAGTTCTTCTTCAAGAGAAACCGGTAGCGACTGATCCGATCCTTCTCGGTTCGCCACACCTGTGAAATCTCTGATAATCGTCGCCATACGTTGCCCATGGGCCACGATGTCTCGAGCATAGACCTTCACTTGCTCCAGGCTCTGTTCGTCTTGTATGGCTTCGCCTAACCCGACAATGCCGAACAGGGGATTGTTCAGTTCATGACCGATTCCAGCGGTCAACACACCAAGGCTGCCGGTTTTTTCTGCTTGGACGAGTTGATCCTGAAGGCGGCTCTCATCCGTTGTGTCACGAAGAACCAGCCCGATGCTGTCCTGGTGCCCTGGTCTGACGGGCAGACGGAACCATTGGTAGTGGTACACACGAGATCCGATATGGAGTTCCGGACGACTGCCGGAAGGTCTTTGCTCGATTGCAGGGGCAAGAGGATCTCGAGGCACAACACTGTCTTCCCTGCCATCGTCCGAAGAAGAATCCTGGTCGTCTGCATGAAAGGCTTTTCGAAGTCGGTTCTGCACGGTGGTATTGAGCGGCAGGATGTCGAATAGTGAAATCGGCGACGCCGGATCCTGTTCAATTTTGAAAGAATCACGTGCCGCACGGTTGAAGTAACGCACGAATTCATCGGCATCTACCAACAGAATGGGAGTGGGAACGGCATCCAGAATTTGGTCCGTGGATTGTTGCAGTAATCGCACTTCCTGGGTCTTTAACTCGACTTGGTCGGTCAGCCCTGCGAAGGCGGCATTCAACTGGTTGTTCATGCGATTGAATTCGTCGGCCAAATCTTCCAGCTCGTCTCCCGTGCGGATGTCAATCGGTGTCCGGAGTTCGCCGCGTCCGATCGCCCGGGCGGCTTGTTGCAGCTGCCGAACCGGCGTCACAATGCGGCCGGCCGCGGCGAACCCGAGCGATGCCAGCAATGCGAGGGCGACGGCTCCGAACACCGTCACCCATGTGAAGAGATGTTGGATCGGAGCAAAAATTTCATCGGACGATTGCCAGACGAAGGTATGCCAGGAACCGTTCTCAAGCGAGCCGTTGGTCGCGCGACTCGTCTCCGGTAAAGGTGCAAAGCCGATGACGGACGTGGAGGATCCGCCATGACCGTCGCTGGCAGCTTCCACCCAATCAGGCTGTAGCGGTGTCACAAGAGGGATGAGATTGCGGTCTGATAGCGACAGGCCTGTGGGCAGGATCGGGCAACTGATGACGATGCCGTTGGAGTCGATGAGCATGACATGTCCTGTTTTCCCGAATCGGATGGCGTGGGTGGAGGGAGAGAAGAACTCCTTGGCGTCAATGACGCGGTGGAGTACCCCTATGACTTCGTATCGCAAGCTGTCCATCACGGGGACGGAGATGGTGAAAACATAGGCATCCAGTTTCTTGTCGAACCGCGGGTCTTCGATATACAGTTTCCCGACGGCTTTGTGAAACGCGCCTTGCCACCACCGAGTTTCGTCATGGCGATAGTCCGGCTTTTCTCCCAGCGCGGCGACAAGCGTGCCGTCTGCGTCGGTGAGGAACAACATTTTTGTCGATGCACGGACGACTTGTGGAAGCAGTTGTCCTGGGGCACTATGGATGCCGGTGTAGTGTTTCTGTAATGCAGCGCTCAAGGGGTTGTCCATAATAGATTTGACGACGCCCGGCTCTTGCGCGGTCCAACCACGTTCCAGGCTGTCCCGGTCGCGCGGCGTATCACGCCGCTGTTCAAGCTTGTGGATGATTTCTGGATCGTGAGCGATGCGTGCGGTATGGGCGATTTCTTCAGCCACAAGAAGATCGAGCTTGCGGGCTGCTTCCATCGCCAGGGCTTTGAAGCTTTCTCCGCTGACCTCTCGAATCTCCCGTGCCCCCTGCCAAAACGCGAGCCCGAGTCCGGCGACGAGCGGAACCACTCCCACAAAGAGCATCCAGAGGATCAGCTTGGTTTTAAGCCCCCAGTGTGTTTCTTGCGGGGCCGGAGTCGATGCAGTGCTCATGGAGGGCAAGTCCTGTTGTGTGTCTCCGTCTTCGTCGGAAAGTTAATGGTAAAGGATGTGCCTTGTTCGGGCCGGCTCTCGACATCGATCGTCCCGTGCATGCGATGGACCACATTCTTGATGTTGTACAGCCCCAACCCCGTGCCTTTGCCCGGTGGTTTTGTCGTAAAGAACGGCTCGAAGATTCTGTCACGGATTTCCGGTGAGATGCCTGATCCTGTGTCGGAGATTTTGATGATCGTGGTCTGGTCCATTGTTGCAGTCGTCAAGGTCAAGACTCCGCCGCCTTCCATTGCTTGAACGGCATTGGTGATGAGATTGATGAATACGTGGAGGAGTTCGTCCGGGCTCCCGATTACCGTTAGATCCGGCCAATAGGCCTTGCGCACCTCGATGTCTTGTAACCCGACGGCGTAGCGCGCGATTTTCAGGGCTTCATCAAGTTTGGCATTGATCGGAACAGCACTGTTAGGGTCCGTGGAAGTACGACGAGAATAGGATGTCAGATCTCGGCATATGGCCGTCGTGCGTTTCACGGCCTCGATGATATCCTGTGCCTGGAGATGCACCGTCTTGAGGTCGTTTTCTTCCATGAGGTTTTCCGCCAACCCAAGAATCAACTGGAGGGGATTGTTCATGTCATGTGCGATACCGGCGGCGAATGAGCCGATTTCCGCAAGTTTATCCGTGTGAAGCAGTTCTGAACGCAAGAGTGATTCATGCTCGACAAGATCGCAGAGCAAGCGGGAGGCCGGCCCGCTGAGCAGGCCGGTTCCGCTAGGTATCTGTTGTCGGAGGATCTGTTCCATCGCCGGATCTTCCGTCACGTCCATCACGAGGTTAACCGCAGGGATTTCCAGCAAATCGGTCATGACGGCAAAGACCGGCACATTGAGTTCACGTGCGAGTCGGAGACCTGGTGCGGCCTGATTGCTGTCCGTGATGCCGACGACATGTATGGTGCGGAGCTGATGGAGCAGGTCAAGCAGTGCGGTCCCGCCGCGACCCGCACCGATGATCGCCACCTTCGTACGTGGAGATGGTACGCGTTCGATCTCGCCAACCCCGACCTCTCGATCCGTTGCGGCGGAGGGATTTGTGGAGAGGGGTTTCATTATGCAATTTCCTCCAACAGTCGTGAATCATCACAGCCGAGCTAACTCTCTTTGTTCCATTGCACGGGCGACGGATGCCTTCAGTTTCTCGCCTTCGACCGGCTTGACCAGGTAATCGACGACGCCTTGTCTCAGCAGAGATGTCGCCATCTCGGTATCAGGGAATCCCGTCAGGACGACCAACGGCACACGCGGGTAGTTTTGGCGGAAATAGGAGATCGCTTCGATACCGTTGACCTTCGGCATGCGGATGTCACAGATCATGACGTCCAGTAAGAGCCTGTTTTCCCCTGAATTGATCGTTTCGATGGCTTTGGCGCCGTTCTCGGCCTCCAGAACCTCATACCCGGCCTTTTGGAGCGTCATTCGAACCACCTTGCGGATATCCGGCTCGTCGTCTACGATCAACACGCGACCATTGCAGCTTTCACCTCCGACGAAGAACCCCGATTTGAACTCAGTCATGGTGGCCTCCCGGTGAATGGTGGTGATGGTAGGACTCCTTTTCATTTCCTGAAACATTAAGAAAGCAAGCACGGTGCCGAGGAGGAGGAGTTGGTAAATCATGGAAATTAAAGAATAAGGGAAGATGCTGTGACCCTGCTTTGCAAGTACCTCGTCATGCCTGGCTGAAATGCACCACCGCATTGGTGAATTCAGCCGATTTTGGTGGCACATTGCCTTTGCAAGGTACTTTCGGCTAGGGTAGCTCTCGTTGAGAATAAGGAGGTTTCGTGATCACACCGGAAGTATTGACTGACTATGTTCGCAAGGCCATGCCGGACGCGGTGGTGTCGGTAACTGATCGAACGGGGACCATGGACCATCTGAAAGTGATGGTTGTGTCGACGTCGTTTTCGGGGAAGAACCTTCTGGACCGACATCGGATGATTTATCAAGCGTTGGATGTCCCGTTGAAAGATGGGCGTATCCATGCATTGGAGTTAACGGCCAAGACGCCGGATGAGCAATAAGAACTGACGGGGGCGCAGTTGGCGAGCCGTCTATTGTAGAGGAGGCTGGACTATGGCAGACGAAATTGAACAGGAAATTCAGCGGGAAGTGCAGGCGCATAAGATCTTAATCTACGGCAAAGGGACCAAGCAGATGCCGATGTGCGGGTTCACCAGAGAAACGATGCAGTTTTTCGATAAATATGGTTACCCCTATGAACTCATCGACGTCCTGTCGCAGCCGGTCAAGCGGGAAGCCCTGACGAAGATGACGAATTGGCCGACGTTGCCAAAAGTGTTCATCGACGGAACCTTTTATGGGGATACCGATGTGCTCGACCCAATGGCGGCCAAGGGTGAGATTGAACCATTATTGAAAAAGGCGTTTGAGAAATAAGGGCGTCAGACAAAACATACCCCGCCTCACCTTCGAGGGCACCCAACTAAGCCTTGCTCGCTCGAAGTCTGTAAACTCGTCCAAAGCGACTCAAACAGTACACGCTTCGCCGTTGCTCCTGAGGAGCAACGGTCGCGTGCGGCGGCAAGTTGTGTCCCGCCCTCTCTTGTAATGGCGGGGTATGTTTTCGTCCGACACCCTAGGGGTGGTGGAGGGACTGATCATGATGAAGACGCTGACGTCTGTGAGATGTGCGCTGATTGCCATGTCGGCTCTTATTGTATTCGCCGGATGTGCAGAATGGTCGCATCAAGCAACGCGGCCGGATTTGAGTCAGGCGAGGTTTGTCGATTTAACGCATGCGTTTGGGCCGGACACGATCGTGTGGCCGACAGAACAGGACATCCGGCTCGTCGTGCAACATGCAGAAGAAACGGCAGGGGGATATTACTATGCGTCGAACCGTCTTGAAATGCCGGAGCATGGAGGGACGCACATCGATGCACCCGTTCATTTTTCCAGGGAGGGGAAGACGCTTGATGAGATTTCTATAGAACAATTAGTGGGAGTCGGTGTGCACATCGATGTCACAGGGCCGTGCGTTCGCGACCGGGATTATCTCGTGTCCGTTCGGGATTTCGAGCAGTGGGAGGCAGCGCATGGCCGGATCCCGGATCGTGCGGTCGTCCTGGTGGAAACCGGCTATGGCCGATTTTGGCCCTCGCGCAAGGAGTATCTCGGTACTGAACGGAGGGGGGAGGATGGCGTTCGGTCGCTACATTTCCCAGGCCTGCATCCGGATGCGGCGGCATGGTTGATACGCGAACGGCAGGTCAAAGGCGTTGGTATCGATACTGCGTCCATCGACTATGGTCAATCAACGACATTTGAAACCCATGTCCTGTTGCTCTCCAATAACGTACCGATATTCGAAAACCTTGCCGAATTGCAGCGTCTGCCGGACCGTGATTTTGACGTGATTGCGCTTCCAATGAAGATCGCCGGCGGTACAGGTGGGCCGTTGCGGATCGTAGCGATTGTGTCAGGCGTGCAATAAACATCTCTCAAGTATGTTGTCCTCGTACCATATGTGTGCGTATTGCTGTGTAAGCAGATTGTGCGGTTCTCTCCTCAGCCGAAGAAATCACCCTACATTCCGTATGTTAAGCAGATGGGCCGCAGGTATGTGAGCAGAGGCCTTTTCATGACCGTTCTCTTCGCCGGTCCTATCTTCTCGTGCTCATTCTGATCTGTTGGTGCATATCCACCAGGGCAGGAGCTTCTATTGAGGGGATTTGTATCATTACCGTTTCTCTCTTGCGCGTAAAAATGGACCTGAGGAAAGTTGCTGCTATATTTGATCGAGAAAGGAGGTGCCACCGTGATGAATTGGCTGAAATATTCGTTTCCCATGGTCGGTCTTGGGCTGTTGATGTTCGTCGGGTCTGCGGCAGATGTTGAGGCAGGGTCGCATTTGTCAAAAGACAGCAACAATTATTTCAAATACGATGGAGGCTCGTTCACGCATTATCTCGAACTCCGTCCTGATGGATCCTATCGGCGGGTTGTTCGCGGGCGCTTGTATGTGGAAGAGCGGGACAAGGGAAAGTGGCAGCAAAATAATACGGGGAAATTACTTCTGCGGTCGGATCAGCATTTTCAGAATATCAGCTCAGGCGCCTTACTTGTGTCCATGTGGCATCGTGATCGATTGAAAACGCTCCCTGATCTTCAAAGAAAGATACAGGTATTTCTCAAGGCGCATCGTGCCAAGGAATTTCCCACCTTGGATGTGGAGCGAATCCGAGAAACGGATACCGGTGTGGGGTTGGACGCGAAGATCGGTGATATTACCGTGCTGGGGGCAAAGCGCGTCAACCGTTCGGACTTGGAGAAACTCTCGTCCAAAATTGACACGTTTCTTTCAGCCGGTGAAAAAAATCTCTTTACCCTTGTGCCTTTGGAGTATAAGGGCGCAACAGTGTTTGTCGAGGATAATCGGGCAGGTATAGCCAAAGCCGTTATCGCCGATGAATTGGCCGGCGGCGCCGATTCCGTCAAGGCTGCAGCAAAGCATGGTTATCAGAAAATTGATGCAGCACAATTCAACGAAGAGATGAAGGCGGCGCCACCGATGGTCTCTCAGTCAGAAGTAAACTGAGGTCAAATGGCCATTCTGGTCAGTCTGAGGCAAACCGTCCTGTGCCTCCTGGGAGAGAAGCCAGGGATTCGGTCCTCCACGAGAACGTAGGCAAATAAAAAGGCCACCTCTAGAGGTGGCCTTTTCGTTCCGAAAGCCTGGGAGCGACAGTGATAAACAGGCCCGTCGCTACGTCCCCATTTCCCACGAGGCTAAATACTTCTTTTGCTCAGCCGTGAGTTTATCGATGGAGACCCCCATGCCGGCCAGTTTCAGTCGTGCGATTTCTTTGTCGATGTCCGGAGGGACCGGGTAGACCTTCTTCTCCAACTTTTTATAATTCTTCACGATGTATTCGGCTCCCAGTGCTTGGTTGGCAAAACTCATGTCCATGACACTGGAAGGGTGCCCTTCGGCGGTTGAGAGATTCACCAGCCGACCTTCGCCGAGAAGGTTGACGCGGCGGCCGTTTTTAAGTGTGAACTGTTCGACGCCGGTACGGATGATTCTCCGCTTCTTGCTCTGCTTCTCCAAGGCCGGGATGTCCAACTCCACATTGAAGTGGCCGCTGTTTGCAACGATAGCCCCGTCTTTCATCTTGGCGAAGTGCTCGCCTCGTATCACATGGATGTTGCCCGTTACGGTCACGAAGAAGTCTCCCAGCGGCACGGCCTTCTCCATCGGCATCACGCGGAAACCGTCCATGACCGCCTCCAGTCCCTTCAAGGGATCGACTTCAGTGACAATAACGTCGGCGCCCAGGCCTTTCGCTCGCATCGCAATGCCACGCCCACACCAGCCGTAACCCACAACCACGACGACCGAGCCGCAGACGAGGCGATTGGTGGCACGTATGATGCCGTCCATGGTGGATTGTCCCGTGCCATAGCGGTTGTCGAACATATGTTTGGTGTCGGCATCGTTGACGGAGATGACCGGAAATTTGAGAACCTTTTTTTCGGCCATGCTGCGAAGGCGGATAACGCCGGTAGTGGTTTCCTCGGTGCCGCCGATCACGTTTTTCAAGAGCTCTTTCCGCTTGGAGTGCAAGTGCGAAACGACGTCGGCTCCGTCATCCATGGTGACATGGGGCCGATGGGCCACGGCTGATTCGATATGACGGTAGTAGGTGGGGTTGTCTTCCCCCTTAATGGCGAAGGTCGGAATGCCTTCGTGTTGGACGAGTGCTGCAGCGACGTCATCCTGTGTGCTGAGCGGATTCGATGCGCACAGCCTGACATCGGCACCGCCGGCTTTCAAGGTGATCGCCAGATTCGCCGTTTCTGTCGTGACGTGGAGGCATGCGGTGATTCGTACGCCCTTCAGCGGCCGTTGCTGAGCAAATCGTTTGCGGATCAGCCGCAGCACCGGCATGGTGGCTTCGGCCCATTCGATTTTCAATCGTCCTGCATCGGCCAGCTTAATGTCTTTCACGTCGTAGTCCACGGTATCCTCCTCGTCAAAAAGAAGGCTCAGGTTAAGGTTGAGGCTGAGTTCGAATCCCAACCCCACTCCCTATGCCTGAGCCGTACTTGCTACACCTTCGCCTCGACCTCAGCCTTCACCATTTAGAGCCTAGCATCTTTGCGGAGCGCCTTGACTTTATCTGTTTTTTCCCATGTGAATTCCGGTTCATTGCGGCCGAAGTGTCCGTATGCAGCAGTCTTGCGGAAAATCGGTCTGCGAAGTTTCAGATGATTGATGATGCCGTGAGGAGTCAACGGGAAATGTTTGCGTACCAGTTTATCAAGATTGTCGACGGAGACTTTCTCCGTGTCCTTGGTATCGACAAGCACCGACACCGGGGCGACGACCCCGATGGCGTAGGCCAGTTGCACTTCACATCTGTCGGCTAGGCCCGCCGCAACAATATTCTTTGCGATGTAGCGTGCCATGTAGGAGGCGGATCGATCGACTTTCGATGGGTCCTTGCCGGAGAATGCCCCCCCACCATGGCTGCCGTGACCGCCGTAAGTGTCCACGATGATTTTTCGACCCGTCAGGCCGGTATCCCCCATCGGGCCGCCCACAACGAAACGGCCGGTCGGGTTGATGTGGTGCTTTACATCGGCTTTGTTGTACAGAGATTTCGGCATCACCGGCTTGATGACCTTCTCCAAGATGTCATGTTCGATTTGTTTATTCGTGACATCGGGGCTGTGTTGTGTGGACACCACAATCGTGTCGATGCGGGAAGGTTTGCCGTTCTTGTACTCGACGGTCACTTGGGCTTTTCCATCAGGGCGGACCCACTTCAGGATATTCTTCTTTCGCACTTCGGCCAGTCGTTTCGTGATGCGATGCGCCAGGACGATGGGAGTCGGCATCAGTTCGGCCGTTTCATTCGTCGCATACCCGAACATCAAACCTTGGTCTCCGGCTCCTCCGGAGTCAACGCCCATGGCAATGTCGCCGGATTGCTGATGAATGGCGGTCAAGACCGAGCACGTCTGATAGTCGAACCCCCAAGAAGCGTCCGTATATCCGACGCTCTTGATGACATCACGGATAATGTCCGGAATTTCGACGTAGGCTTTGGTGGAAATTTCCCCGGCAACCAATGCGATGCCTGTCGTCAAAATCGTTTCGCAGGCGACACGGGAATTTTTATCTTGGGCAAGTAGGGCGTCCAAGATGCCGTCGGAGATTTGATCTGCGATTTTGTCCGGGTGCCCTTCTGTGACTGATTCCGAGGTGAACAGGTAGTTATTTCTCATGAACTCCCTCTAGAGGTTGCAGTCTGGTTGACGATTATCGAATGCCGTGATCGGCTTCTGTTATGACACGCAAGACCGATGAGGCGGGTCTGTACCGAAGTCAGCAGCAGATTCTAGAGGAGAGCGCAGAGTTTGTCCATCATTTCCATTCTGAAACAACCATCTCGTGGTCGTAGTCCCGTTTCTTGACAGGCCTTTTTGCGCATTTGTAAGATGATCAGATTTTTAGAGTCTCTCTTACTATCCGAGGTCGGACGCGTTTATGCTGTCATCACCATCTTCATGGCTATTTCTGGGATTGATGGTCATGATGCCTCTGTGGGGCGTGTCCCTGTCGGCTGCGGAGCAGCCTGCGCCCACACCTGTGCAGCATGGCGACCGAAATAGTGCGAGGGTCGGTGATGAGGCGCCGAACTTTCACCTGCGAGACTTTCAGGGCAGGACGAGGAGTCTGTCTCAATTCCGAGGGAAAGTCGTGCTGCTGAATTTTTGGGCGACGTGGTGCGGGCCGTGCCGAGTTGAGATGCCGGCCATGGAACGACTGTATCAGACGCTTCCCCGCAAGGATTTCGAAATCCTCGCGGTGTCAACGGATCCGCAAGGCGCTGCGGTTACCAGACCGTTTCAACGGGACATGGGGCTGACCTTCCCCATTTTGCATGATCCCGATATGCGGACAGGGTTGATCTATGGCGCAAGGACGCTCCCTTTGAGTTTTATGGTCGATAGACAGGGGATCATTCGTAAGAAAATTTTCGGCGCCCGCGACTGGGATTCTCCCGAGGCTCGCGAGCTGATCCGGATGCTCTTAAAGTCGTAAAGTATGACGGAGTCTGTTCCTCAAATTTCCCTGATTGCCGCATTTTCAGCGGGGCTTCTCTCATTTGTGTCCCCGTGTGTCTTGCCTCTGGTGCCGTCATATATTTCCTATATCACGGGACTCTCGGTTGAACAGCTGACGGACGCGTCGGAGCGAGAGAAATTCAAGAAGGCGATCGTGCTGAACTCCTTGCTGTTCATCGCAGGGTTTTCGACGGTCTTTATCGCATTCGGTGCATCCGCCAGCTTCCTGGGGCAAATTCTTATTACCTATCAGGACTACATTCGGCGTATCGGCGGGGCCTTGATCGTGATCTTCGGACTCTACCTGCTCGGCGTCCTGAATCTGAATTTCTTGAAAATGGAGCACCGGTATCAATTTCGTAGTCGGCCGGCCGGCTACCTGGGATCGTTCTTGATCGGAGTCGCGTTTGCCGCCGGTTGGACGCCATGTGTGGGACCGGTATTGGGATCGATCCTGCTCTATGCCAGTACGACGGATTCCCTCTTGAACGGTGTCGTGCTGCTGATGTGTTATTCACTGGGGCTGGGGCTGCCGCTGTTCCTGACGGCGCTTGGTGTGGACCGTTTTCTGGCCTATTTCAAGGAATTGCGGGGATATCTCTGGGGTGTATCCACGGTGAGCGGCGTCCTGCTGATTCTCGTCGGCGTCATGATCTACGCCAATTCCCTCACGATCGTCACGAGCTTCCTCGAACGCTACGGCATCGGCTGGTATTTGGGGCAGTAACAGAGCGAATGAAAGCCGGTGTCACGAGCCGATTTCGCCGAATGTTCTTCCCCACACTCAGCACTCAATTCTCAATGCTCATTACGAGTTAGATCAGCACCAGGCGCCGAGGCGGCAGGCGGTGAAGGACTGACCCAGGGAGTTGATTGACGGGGATCCCAGTGATCCGAAATCGGGGAAAGAGGGCAGGTCAGGAATTGATGGTGTGGCTCCTGTCCCCCCGTTGTCGGTGGCTTGGTTTGACTGTTGGGCCAGCAGGGGCTTTGATTCTACGTTCCCGAGTTTTGCGAGCAAGCGTTCTCCTTGGCCTGCCGCCTTGCTGTCAGGATATTTTTGAGCCAGGAGGATCAGCCGGTCTCTCGCCCAATCATCGGCGCCCATTTCGTGATAGCTCATCGCGAGAAAATAGAGCGCATCGGGCGCAACAGGACGGTCCGGGTAGATTCTCATGATCTGCTCAAATCGGTGTGCAGCGGCCAGGTATGACCCGCGCCGATAGTAGAACCGGCCGACAAATAAATGCATCTCCGCAAGCCAGTTATGGCATTCTTCCAACTTCTCCTGTGACGGGGTGTCGTACCGGCTTCCAGGAAACTCTTTCTGGACTCGCTCGAAAGCCGTGATGGCTTTTTGTATCGGCTCAGGGTCCCGATCGATGCTTTTTGCCATCTTCATGTGCACTTCCCCGATGCGAAATGCCGCATAGGGCGCCAGTACGTGGCTTCGGTAGAACTCCAGGAAGCGTTCGTACTCGATTAATGCTTCGGAGTATTCCTCTTTCTCGAAGTAGGATTCTCCCCGTTTCATCATCACATTGGGATGGTAGTACTTCTCTGCAGAGTCTTCGAGGAAGATTTGTTCATCCGTGCCGGTGGTCGATTTTTTCGAGAAGATGTCGCCGATTTCCTTGGGAGAGGTGGAGCATCCCATAAGCATAGCCGGTCCCGCTAAGAGACACATCCCAATCGCCGCATGGGACGGCCTGATGGCCAAAACAGCTGAGATATGAGATGTAGACCACATTGATATTGGTCATAACAAGGATAGGCGTGGAAAAGCAATGGCCGGAAGGGGTCGGTTGACCCGCTTCCTCTTGCCTCCTATAATCCCCTCGCATTTGACGACATGATCGATTGTGGGCCCATATAATTAGTGATACGCGACCATCGGTTGGAGTCATGATTCGAGCGAGGGTGATCGGAACAGGCAGCTATCTTCCTCACCGGGTTGTGAGGAATGAGGAGATCGCTTCGCTTCTGGGGGTGGATCCCGCCCGAGTATATCGGTTGACCCGTATTCGCGCGCGACGTTGGGCGGCCGATCATGAAGCCTCTTCCGACATGGCGATTGAGGCGGGGCGCCGGGCCCTGTCTGCGGCCGGGTGCGACGCCTCCGAGGTCGAGGCCATTATCGTGTCAACGACGTCTCCGGACATGGCATTCCCGTCCACTGCCTGTTTTGTGCAGCGGGGGTTGGGATGCAAGAAGGTGGGGGCATTCGATGTGTCCGCATCATGCTCCGGGTTCCTCTATGCGCTATCGATGGGGCAGGCCATGATCCAGAGCGGTCAGGTCGGGACATGCCTTGTCATGGCATCGGAGGTGAAATCTCGGTTTTTGGACCTAAAGGACCACGCCACCGCGATGCTCTTCGGCGATGGGGCAGGAGCGGTCGTGTTGCGAGGCGAAGAAGAGCAAAGCCATGATGGGAGTGGGATTCTGGGTATCAGGTTACGCGCGGACGGGTCTCGGCATGGATTGATCCGTATTCCGGCAGGTGGGTCGAGGAAGCCCATTTCCCAGGATGCGCTGGCACAACAAGAACATACGATTCGAATGGAGGGAGCTGCCCTGTATCGGGTGGCCATCCGGAGTGTCGAGCAAATTGTGCAGGACATATTGAAGGAATTTGGAGCCGTTCCGGGAGATCTCAAGCAAGCGGTATTTCACCAGGCGAACGGCCGTATTCTGGGGCAAGTGGCTGATCGTCTGGGAATCGGGCAGGAAAAACTGTCGTCGGTCATCGAACAGTACGGCAATACGTCATCGGCCTCGTTGCCGATCGCACTTGATGCGGCGGTTCAGAGCGGGAGTCTC
>JAOUPN010000355.1 GCA_029879905.1 Nitrospira sp.
TTGCGACTTCTGAAACTCATACTTACCTCCGGACAAGAACTATGCCAACTTCCTAGATTGGCTCAGGACGATTTAGGCCATACCGTTGGTCGAATATTGGTCCGATCGTTGAACCTTGCCATGGTTCCGTTCGGTTTCTATGGCATCTCGTAAGGTTGTAGTGGTCATAGCTGCACTGCCTTGCGAGGCGTAACCCCAAAATTACCGCGAGCTGATTCAAGAAAGGCTTGCGCATCAGACCTGTCGATATGGCCAGGGTTGTTCTTGATCCATCCAGGAATGACTGCAATGGCTGCATCGCGCAGCGAACACAATTCCCGTTTGTGGTGGGCCATCACGAGCGCCAACGGCTCCGGTGCATTACTCCAGTCCGGTTCAATCAGCTGAGCCTGCTTATCGATCGGACTATTGGCCTGTATCGCTCGCTTAAGTTCATCAAGGCTCGGCCAATGGTCGCCGGTAGAAAACCATTCAGCAATCGATTCCCAGAGGTACGGGTTACAGAAGCTCAACCGCTTAAAATACAGCTCTTGCTGGATTTGCGCGGTCGTCCGCTGCTCGCTCGTCAGATTGCCTCGATCCTGATACGCCCTGCCCCACGGTTGCGCGACGAGCATCAACCACCCGCGATAGAACTGCTCTCGGTCCATTCCCATTGTTTTCTCCTCTCGCGATGAATTCTTCCATCAGGCTGAGCTTGCGCTCGGGCATGACATCAGCCCATCGCCCTTCGTTCAACCATGTGGCAGGATGCGGAATGTATTGGCCGTCATCTCTCGTCCACTGCTCCGACTTCTTCGCCCGGTCAACCGCCGCGATGACTTCATCGCGTGGAGGACGGTCAACCGCCTTCGCCCACGCTCGAGCCGCCGCTTTCTTCCCGATCTTCCTCGGGTAGGCCGACCAAAATTGCTCAAATTCCGGATCTGAAGAATTAAGAGAATTAAGAGAATTAAGATCCGTATTCGTATCCGTATCCGTATTCGGTACCAAAGCATGGTTGTCAGGAACAGTTTGCATCTGCATGCATCTGCTTGCATCTGCTTGCAGAAAAGCATCTAACTTATTGGGATATTTAGAATTTCTTGAACGAGCTTTCCCTTGATGTTTCTCCCAGGTAACAAATTCGCCATACCATCGGTCTTCGACCTGGTAGAGGGTGATGAGCTTATGTGTCTGTAGACCAATGAGAGCTTTATTGATATTCGCTGTCGAAATTGATCGGTAGGGGAAGCATGCCGCCCGGACAAGTTCGGTACAGGCTTGGAATCGTCCGTAATCGTCAGCGGTCGTGATGAGACGCCAAAATAAGCGTTCCTCAAAATCATTGAGCTTATCAAGATTCTTTGATGATCGACACGATTCCTTAATAAATCGGTTTGGCATCGTCTTCTCCACCATTTTTAAAATAAGAAACCCCCTGAACCGGTACGCTAGTCCCGATCCAGAGGGTTCTTGGATTATGACTGCCGATTGCTCGGGAGCCATAATACCGTGCGCCTGCTAGCGTACAGGCTGGTAATTCTTGGACGCAACCTAGCATATCGCTGGGCCTCTGCCTAGAGCATTTCAGTTCGTCAACTGGCACTATCCCTAGGGGCTGAAAAGGTCAAAAAAATTACAGTAGGCACTACGTTTAATATTTATTCCTTTCCTTCCACCGACTTCTCCACTCGGCAATCTTAATCTTCATATCAGGATGATCTCGATAGTATTTGTATTTCCTCTCCTTCTCACATATCCGGCATAAACGATGACCTTTTGGAGTTATCCTGCAATTATCATCAGAGAGACTATGCCCCTTCATGCACTTGTCTGAGCTAGCTACTTTGGCAACAATAGACACTCCTCTGAGTACATTGATTCGATTTGTTACCGGCTCAAGATGTGCTGGGTTCACACAGGATCTGACTCGGCATAAATGGTCAAGGCATAGAGTAGGATCGACCGGACCATGAACTAATTGCCATGAATACCGATGTGCTTTCATGTGCTTATCACCAACCCAGAACACTCCATAACCTCCAACATCTAAACTCTTCTTCCATATCCAACACTCTTCAGGGCCTCCTTTCTTGACACTCATCCAAAACCTATCTTGTCTAGACGGAGCCTTACTCCACCTAGACAACCTGGCATTCTTGAGCTGTTCAGCGTGCCTCTGTGAGATCATCGCAATACCTCCACACCTTCAATTCTCGACTGTGATTTGAGGGAATGGCGCTCCGTTGCCTTCCGATCACCTTCCACCTAGCCCCGCGCATGATCGACCCCCAAGTGTTTTGGTGACGTGGAGCTAGCCCCAGTTCAGAGGCAATCACACGGAGATTGTCCGTTGTAACCCACCCGCTTTCTTTGGAGATTTTAATCGCGACCGCTCGCATCCGCTCAATAAACTCCCGATCCGTCTGCTCGATCGCGTCCAACCCGTCCTCTTTGAGGGTTGCCCCTAGCTGTGGAGAGAGCGTAAGTTGTGTCATTCTGCGACCTCCTCGATTAGCACAAAGACGCCGGGTTCATCTGACACCTCCCAGGTATCCGTAAACCCGGCCACATGGGTCCATCCGTCATTCTTCACAATCCCGGCACTCTTGAGCGCATCTAAGAAGAATTTCTTTCCCATCCCAATGAAGTTATCCGGATCGCGCCGTTTGTTTTTCTCGCGCCAAACGCAGGTGATAAAGGCACGCCTGACCGGTTGCAAGCGTGCCACTTTGATATGGGTGATGATGGTCTGAGCCCACCGCTTCTTGGCGTCGTTGTAGCGGAATCGGCTCCCGGTACTAATGAACTCGTTCATCCCCGGCAGAGGGCCAGGGATGAACACGGATTGCCTCACTTCTTCGCCTTCCCCTTCATCTTCGTCAACGCCTGCTCTTTTAAGTCCATGATCTCCTTCCGCTCGGCTTCGGTCAAGTCAGACCGATACATCCAATTCATCACCGTGGCAATCTCCGCCGCGAGCTCCGTATCCCGGAGAATCAACCGAGCTTGTGACATGGTGAGGTCTTCTTGTGGCTTAGCCTGTTTGGGTGCGGCCTTCGGTTGGGCTTGTTGCTGCTTCGGTTTCTCCGTTGGAGTCTCAACCGTTTTCGCAGTCTCGGTAGGAGGCGCGAGTTGCTGTTGCTTGAGCTTCTCTTGCCCCTCCAGGAGTCGATCCTTCATGACCGCTGTCTCTTCACCGCCGACATCTTCGGCGACCTTATAGGTTCCACGGGCATCTTTTACGGTGTCAAAATCCATCGCCTCTTCATAGATCGCCAACCCCTTCAAGACATCCCCGAAGTTGTCCCGCAGGTTCCACCCTCGTGCTCGCCACATCAGCATCCGCTGCGGGACGGTACACCACGGCGTTTCAAAACCGCTTTGCCCCACCTTGAGCCAGAGCTTAGCTCGCTGGGCATCATCCACCGAGAAGGTAGTAGTTCGTGGCCGGCTCATTCCGACCCGCTTCGACATGCAATAGGCCACGATCTGCCGCTCCTCTTCGGCGTACTTCAAGATCGGGAATGGTCCCTCCTGTCGCTTCCCATCGACCTCAATCCATTCATCGAAGTCTTCGATCTTCCCGGAGGCCCGAACGAGGGCAAGCGCGGCATCGCCGTAGATGGACGGGACTCCATTGACGACCGCGATGGACTGCAAGGCTTGCAAGTGCGGCAACCCAACCTCTTGCCCGTGCAACATAGCCACCAGAATATCGTCCGGCTTCCCTCGATACGCCTTCGGTACCATCTCTGTCCCTGCCAGCACGGCACAAAAGGCTTGCAAACTTTCGAGTGTCGTGATGTTCAGTGAGACCGAAACTGACCGCGCTGTTGTCAGATCATTTCCCATTGGCCACCCCTTTCATATGTGCGCTCACAAACTTGCA
>JAOUPN010000004.1 GCA_029879905.1 Nitrospira sp.
ACTGCGTTTGCTGCCATGAATCCCGACCAGTCGGAATGATCATGTGTGTGCTCGATCAACTGCGCCATCTCCCCATTCTTCTTGGCGTACAGGGAGAACAACCGCTTCGACTCCCCATACCCATCCAACCGCTTGTAGGCGTGAAGCTGCACCGAATGCACAGGCCTCGGGAGTCCGGTCTTGAGATCGATCAAGCAGACCTCACTATCTAGGAGGCATTCGGTATCCGGTTGGCCGGCTGTCCGGATCTTCACGTTGAGTGACTTCTGTTCGACCTTGCGCGGCTGCGGCTTCCGACTCTCTACCCACCGCGCCATGCTGTCGAAGTAGAGCCCTAACATCCCTGGCGGTCGCGTCGGCCAGAGGCACCCGTCGAGTCCAGCCACATGAAACAACATCTGCGCAAAGTACAAATGGAGCTTCTCCCCCCGCATCCCCGCTGCGGCCAGGACCGCAGGCGGAACCCCAGAGAACGCGAATGGATCAAGGATTGCCAGGTGTTCCGACACCGAAAAGAACCGATTGCGGTTCTCGTCTTCATACTCCCCGGTGCGGCCTCTGGTGACCGTCAGCTTCACGCCCGTTTCCCTCCCACCGTCTTCTTCGCCTCTCGCGCAGAGAGTCCAGGCACGATATGATTGCCCTTCACATCCCGCACCGCTGCCGCAATATCGAAGACCCAGTATTTATCGAACTCCGGCTTCTTGAGTTCTTCGGGGATACATTTATCGGTCCGCATGAACTCGTCATACTTCCGCTTGATGGGATCTTTATACACCGGCGTGCCATTCTCCCAGCAGGTCACTTCTTGCACGGTTCGGGTGCTCACCTTGGCCCCACTCGCCAGGGTGCGGACAGTGGAGAGGGTGTTGAATTGAATCTCAGGAGAAACAACGGACGCTTCGGAGGCCACCAGATCAGCTTTCACTTCGAGCCGATTGGCTTGGCTTTCGAGCTTCGCTTGCGCGGCCAATGACGCCTTCCGGTCCTCTTCTTCTTTTTGGATTCGAGCGGCTTCCTCGGCTTTTGCTTGCTCCGCCTTCTGCCTGGCCTCCTCTTCGGCTCGCTTTGATTCTTCGGCCAGCCGCTTCGCCTTCTCCGCTTCGCGCACATGGCCCTCTCGAATCGCCCTTTGTGCGGCTTCTGCATCGGCAATGGCCTTGAGCCGTGCGGCTTCAATCGCGGCTTCAGCTTCGCGCCGTTTCCGCTCGGCCTCTTGCTTCTCCATCTCCGCCTTGATTTCCCGCTCAATCCGCTCCGTCTCTAACCGTTCCGCCTCCTGCCTCGCTCGCTCCGCTGCTTCGCGTTGTTCCCGTTCCTTCCGTTCCTTCTCGGCCCGAATCCGCTCGGCCTCGGCTGCGGCTTTACGATTGGCTTCCTCAATCTGCCGTTGTTTCTCTAGAAGGTACTGGCTCCGCCTTCCATCCATCGCCGAGACGAGTTGCGAGGCTAGCGTGCTGATGTTCCGCACCGAATCATTCACCTTTCGCACAAACGTGTTATGAGGCCGCACGAGCCCATCACGGTAGTCGTCTAAGTCTTTGGAGACTTGCTTGATGCCGGCAATGAAGATCACCGCCGCGCCTTCACCGACATCATCGGTTACGGTGATTTCGTGCGATTTCTGCTCTAGTTCTTTCACGTGCTGATCGAACTCCGCCAGCTTGACCTGGATGCCTGGATCAAGCGGGATCTCGTCTATGAGGATCTCTGTCTCCATCATGCCTTTCTCCTCTCAATAATAAAAGCCGGTCCGTTGTGCATGCCGTCGATCTTGCGGATATGGCATTCTCGCTCCATCAAGAACACATTCGCCCCGGCCACGTTAAGGAAGACTACGCTACGATCACGGGTTACTACTGCCGTGCATTTCTCTGTGATGTCTTCCGGATGCTCCGGCGCCTCTGCTGCTCGCCGCCGCCGTTCGAGCTGCATCGCCGCCACGTCTGAGACACGGACGTTTCTACGCATGTGTCACCTCCCGATGTGCGTTGAGCCATCGGCGAATCTCTTCGCTCAAGCTCACGCCATTGCGTGCCGCCGACTCCTTGAGCCGATTCAATAGTGGCCCCTCGATCTTGACGCCAACATGCGTCTTCTTCGGTCGCTTCTTAGTGTGTGCCATGACAGCCCTCCTTGTGAATGGCTCGCATGATACATCATCGTGCAACACTTGTCAAACTCGTGTAGCACTATGAATTGGCGCGCACGGGGATAGCGAGGTTAGGGTTCGAGGTCGGCGAGGAGAGAGGGCTCGTGTTTCGTGAGCCACCCTTGCGAGGTTAGCTTACGCTTGAGTCCTGAACGACGCACTTCAGGGAGGATCTGCATTATCACGTCTTTGTAGTAGTCTTCGGCCCGATGGAGCGTGCGGAGCTCCTCGGCGTCGAGTTGCGCGAGGATCTTGTCCCGTTCTGCCCTGGTCATACCGGACAGCGGAGCTTTCGAGCGAAGCGATCGCTCAATGTCTTTATACATGAGGGTTTCACTATACCGCTTGCCATATTTCTCTTTCTCCATCTCGACGTACCGCTCGCGCCACGCGGCTTCCGCATCAGCGTCTTTATGCCGTAACGCCAACGACCAGTTATGGAGGGCTTCCCCGCGAGGGCTCCGCCAGAAGACAGCGTTCGAATCTTTGCCCATTCGCTCCAAGTACTTCCGCTCCGTCGTTTGCCACGAGTAGTAGGCCGCGCTCTTGGGGTCGGTCTTTTGCACGATGAGCCCAGAGAGGTCTTCGACGCCATAGAGGGGCTTCCCTGGCTTGCCCATCAACGCCTTAATTTCCGGCCCGAGGGTTGTTTGATAGCCCAGGTATTCCGCCCGGTCCTGGATTGGGCGCCAATGAAAGACGTCCGGATACGACGTTTCTCGCATGAACATCTCAGGGGGCATCTTTACCAGTGGCGTGAGCCCTTGCCAGAGACGATTGACCGGGGCTTTCGCTGCGTTCTTCACCGCTTCCCCAATGGTGAGCCGATCGTGCATGATGTCGCCCACCAGGCCAGGAAACTCATCCAACCCAAACCAGGAGAGCAGATCGCCCAAGGCGCCGATCCCCGCCAAGTACATGATCTTGCCTTCGGCATCCCGCCCAAAGAGGATATGCGGACGATTCGCGACTGTGGGGTTCGTCTGCTGTAATTCATCCTCGTCGTCTCCGAACATCAGATAGTTCCACGCTTGGAGCGTCGACCAGAAGAAGGCCAGCCGGATCATAAACGACGCACCATTTTTCCCTGTAATCAAGGCCCCTTTTGCCAGCGCCGTCCCGCCATGTCCCCCGTCTAAGGCGTTGCCGACGAGGCGCCCGTAACGGGTCGCGTTGACTTCCATCCACGAGAAGAAGGGGATCCAGAAGGCCCGGACGGTCTGCCCCGCTTCACTGATTCGGTCATAGGCCCCCAACAGTTCGTTGGAGAGCTTAAACGCCCGGTCGCGAACGTCTGGGATTGCGAGTACGGTTTCCTTCTTCGACGCGCCGAAGTTCTTGGGCACCCCGTTGTTCTCCTGCATCTGCTCCAAGTAAGAGAGATAGGCCGCATACCGCATGAGCCCTTCCCGGTAGTCCGTCGATAGCCGAGCGGCCTTCCAGTAGGTATTCCAGGCTTTGGCCGGCAGGCCCAGCACCCCACCCTTACTCGCCCGATCAAGCGAGAGCTTGAAGGCTTTCAGTTCGTTCAAGTCGCCGAGTTCCTGATACTGCATCGTGGTCCCGTAGCCCCCACGCTTCACCCATTCCTTCGCCTCGCCGGTCAAAACCTCCTCGCTGAACATGACCGGGAGCAGATCGCTCGCCGCTCGGCGGAGCTTCTTAAAGGCGCCAGGGTTCCCGACAAACATCGCGTCGGCGTCTCCCGTGAAGTTCCGAATGTTGTACCGTCCCCACTTCCGAGGCGCGATGAGCATCAACTGCTTCCAATGCCCTAGAAATTGTCGGTTCATGTCGACAAACCAGGAATGCTCTTTATGGGAGAGATCGTCGAGGGTCTCCTTCGCGTCAATGGGAATGACGTACTGCTCGCGTGGAGCCCCCATCGCTAAGACCTTCCGGAGCTTGTCCGCCAAGAGCCCAGCATCTTCGAGCATCGACTCCTGGAGCGCCTTCGCGAGTTGGGCCGGGATGGAGTCCGCCATATAAAAGACGTTCCCCTCACGTGGTTGCCAGAGGTCGTGCGTGTCGGGGATAAGCTGTTCCCACGTGACTTTCTTTTTCCCGAGGAGTTGGTCGACGAAGACCTTCCGCTCATTGATCACCTTGAACACCCCTCGCGCTGAGAGGTGCGCGTCGTTCTCCACGTCTTCGGCAATCTCCGCAATCTCCGGGAGTGAGAGCCGATCGTCCTGGCTCAACTGCATGGCTTTCCGAATGCGGCTCATGTGCATCCCGAGCCGTTTCCGAAAGTCTTTCAAGGTAGCCGCCACGATCGCGGATCGGTCGCTCCCTTCATCGATGATCGCCTGAATTGCCTTATTGTTCTGGTCTTTGGCTTGGGCTTCGAGCGACTTTCGGATATTTAAGGTCTGGTCGACGCCCTTGATCACCTTCGCCACTTGGGTGTCGTAGACCATCTGCGCCATGACTTCGAACTCCGCTTGCACATAGTTCGCGTTGATATCGGCGCTCGAGCCGTGCCGGGTCTGCAAGAACCCGCGCCCGGTCGGAGTGCGGATCTTCGATCCGGTCCCTTTCATCGCCCGTTCTCGGGCATGGTCTAAGACTTGGTGCCGAAAGTAGTCTTCTTTGGTCAGCTTCTTCGTGACATCAAACCCGATGTCGTTCATCGCGCCCTGGTACTCCTTCTTGAGCCGCTTCCAGAGCTGCTGCCGTTTCTCCCATGACTTTTGGACGGTCTGATCTAGGGAGATCGCCGCATCGAGGCTTTCCAGGTCGTCAGCCACTTTCTCCGCCGTATACCCAAACGGCAGTTTTCGCCCGGCGTCCGCCTCGCGCTGGAGGTCAGCTAAGAGCGCCTTCCATTCGAGCTGGTCATACTGCTTGCGATTCAAGGGCTTCACGATTGCCGCCAGCTCCCGCTGAATCTCGTCAGCGGCAATTCCCTTGTACTTCTGGAGCTTCAACAGATCCGTCCGGAGCCGCGCAAACTGCGCCGTATCGGGAAGATTGGCAAACTCCCGCGAGATCAACCGCCACACATGGCCTAGATGTTCCTTGAGCTTGCCGGAGAGGGAGTCTTTCTGAATCCCGCGCTTCGCCGCCCGAACGCGCCGATCAATCTCGGGGTCCGCCGATTGAAAGCCGATGTCCTCGCGTGCCCGTTGCTGCCGGTAGGCCTCCGCGTCCTTGGCCGTCCCGGCTCCTCCTGCCAAGAGGGAAGCCGGAATGCTCCCGCGCTCGCTCTTGAGGATGTCGAGCGGCCCCTCGTCGTCCTTGCCAGCGGCTTCAGCAATCACGCCTTCGTCCCGCTTGGTGAGGTCGAGGGCCGTGTCGATCTGCTTAATCCGTGATTCGAGGGCCAGAATCTTCGCCTCGTGCTCGAAGGGCTTCTTCTGCTCTTCCAGCATGTCTTGCCGTTTCTTCTCCCAAATAAGGATATTTTTCTTGCCCTTGGCCATCAGGCTATCGAGCGCAGCAATCGCGTTCTCGAACCGTACCATGACGTTCTCAGGCTTCACCTCGTCAAGCATAAAACTGGTTGTGGTGAGGAGCCGATTCTCTCCCACGTAGAAATAGGCCGAGTTGTCGATATGGACGTTAAGGTGGAGCGAAAACCCTCTGTATGTGCCAATGCCAGGGTATCGGAGAATGTCTGATCGGCTCTTCGGGTTCGCGTCTAGCGCGTCTTGGATCATCCGAAGAACTGCTTGCCCAGCTTCGGTTTTGTCGGTATAGGCCGTTTTGTTAAGCGTGACCGTGAACGGATCTGCGGGATGTGCGTCCGCAATCTCCTCGGCCTTCTCAAACCGTGCAATCGAATCTTTCTCAAACTTGATCTGGTCTGGAATGGTGCGGAGTTCGTAGGCAATGCGTCGCTGTGTGTCTTGGTGTGCCGCACGCAGAAGCGAGAGCTTCCGCAATTCAATATCCTTATTGGCCTTTTCGAGCACCATGGGATTGCCTGACGCCACCGCCTTCATTTCCGCAAACGACATCACCGCCGTGTCCACGTCTTGAATCGTGCGGATGTTGGGATCGCCCTTCATGATCTGTGTAATCGTGCGGGCTTTGGCTTCCAGCGTGCCCCACATAAAGACATCGAAGCTCGGCGCCTCCGTGGCATAGTTGAAGACGGCAAACTCAAACCCGTCCGGATCCGCCCGATAGAGTTCGTTCCCCTGGCGAATGCCCCGTCCGTTCCGCTGGTGGATGTCACGCGGACGCCAGGGGGCATCCAGGTTATGCAGCGCCACCATCTTCTTCTGGACGTTCGTACCAGCGCCCATCTTCTCGGTGCTGCCGATCAAGACGCGGATCGTGCCAGCGTTGACATCCTCGAAGAGCTTCGTCTTCTTCTCATCCGTCTTCGCATCGTGGATAAACGCGATTTCCTTTTCGGGAATCCCGCCACGGATCAACTTCTTCTTAATGTCTTGGTAGACGCTCCCGCGCAGCTGCTGCTCTTCCGCGAGCTCCACCTCCTCGTCCTGTGCCGCGCCGTCCTCAGTCTCTTTCTTATCCTTGGTGTCTTTCGCTTTAGGAGTCGAGAGATCCAGAAAGATCAACTGTGTTCCCTTCACCGTGGCCGAGTCCTTGTATTCCTGGACGACCTGCTTGACCATCGCTGCGACTTTCCCGTGTTTGTCTTCCGGTGCTCCTGGCACCCGGAGCCGCACATCGAGCGCCGCGTTCCGCCCGTCTCCGGTAATCTTAAGCATGTTGTCTTTGCGGGGATCGACGCGCCCGGTTTTCAAGGCCTCCGCTCGCGTAATCAGCGAGGCCACATAGGTCTTCAAGGCCTCGCTCGGGGGCACCGTCACATTGATCGGCTTGCCTGTCCGCAGTTTTGGCACGGGGAGTTTGAGGTCTTCGCCTGTCTTCACGTCCATCACGCGCCGGAACATCTGCGTGAGCTCTGGGACATTCACGAATTCTGCAAAGCGGGTCTTCGGTCGGTAGCCGCTCCCGTCGGGGGACAACTCCAACGATGTGACGGTATTGCCGAATTGCCTCGCCCACGCATCGAAATGGGAGAGCCCTGCTTGTTCCAGTTCTCGCGGCTGGAGATAGCGTTGCATCGTAAAGACTTCCGCCATGCTGTTGCTGATCGGCGTCGCCGTGCCAAAGATCACCGCTCGCTGGTTCGTGAGCTTATTGAGATAGTTGGTTTTCAAGAACATATCGTAGGAGCGTTGGCTTTCCGTGTTCGGCAAGCCGGCCACTCGCGTCATGCGCGTGGGGAACCACAGGTTCTTAAAGAGATCGGCTTCGTCGACGAGGATCATGTCTACGCCGGTCTCTTCAAACGTGACTCCTTTATCCGCATTCTCTTCGATCTGAGCCTTCCGGGATTTCAGTTTCCCCTCGAAGCGTGCCTTCGCCTTCTCAATCTCCTTGATTATGTTCCGATTGCCTTGCTTATCGGCCTTCAGCTCGTGCAAATACTCGTCGAGAAGATCGATCTGTTCCTTCGCAAACGCTTCGAACGATTCATAGCTCATTGGGATTCTCGACATTTGCGAATGGGCAATGACCACGGCATCCCAGTCGCCAGTTGCAATCCGCCCCACGAGCCGACGCCGGTTCTCCGCCTTAAAGTCTTCCTTCGTCGCGGCCAACACCTTCGCCGCTGGGTAGAGTTCCAGGAACGCACCCCGCCAGTACTCCACGAGATGGTTCGGCACGGTAATCAGCGGCTTATTCGCCATACGGAGCCGACGAAACTCCATCGCAATCGCGATTTTCGTATAGGTCTTCCCGGCGCCTACTTCATGCGCCAATAGTGTATTGCCTTCCTGGAGGGCTCTCCATACTCCGTTCTTCTGGTGCGGACGCAAAACAATCAACGGGTTACTGCCAGGGAGGGATAAGTGCGAGCCATCGTGCTCGCGCACTCGGATATTGTTGTACTCGTCGTTATACTTCCGTGCCAGCCGATCCGCCCGGTTCTGATCCGCCCAAAGCCATTTCTGGAACTCGTCTTGAATAGCCTGCAGCTTCTCCCGTGCGGCGATGGTTTCCTTCTCGTTCACAATCCGTTTATCATCGGGCAGTGCGTCGTAAACCGTGGGCAATTTGGAGGCCAGCGCATCCTCAAGGAGACTGGTCGCCGTGGCTCGATCAGTCCCAAAGGTCTTCGTGTTCTTGACGTTCTGCATCCCGGCTGATGCCTTCACGGAAAACGCGCCGACTACTGCGGAGTAATTCACCTTGACGTTATAGGTATTGATATCCAGGAGGTGTGCGATAAAGTCTCGGTAATCGTTGGCTGGAATCCAACCATGGCCGAGCTTGACGGCAATCTGCTCAGGCTTGAGGTCTTCCGGAATGGCGAGCTTTAAAGACTCCACGTTCTCATTAAACCGCTTATCTGTCTTCGCTGCTTCCTCGGCCACGCGGAGCTTCTGCCGCACGTTCCCGCTCAGGTATTGATCGGCTGGCTCCCAGGTCAATCCTTCAGGGTTCTGATACACCAGCCCTTTCAGGTCTCGAATGAGTTCATGCTGTGGGCGCCCGGTCAAAGCTTGCATCTTATCCAGATCGATCCGCCCAGTTTCGTTCAGGCTGATGAGCATGGCCTCTTTCGGGGTGTCCGCCTTAGTCGCCGATGGCCGATACTCGATAATGCGCTTTGAGAAGATGTCGGCTTTGTTGG
Organism: Nitrospira sp.; assembly: GCA_029879905.1. Classification (GTDB taxonomy): domain Bacteria; phylum Nitrospirota; class Nitrospiria; order Nitrospirales; family Nitrospiraceae; genus Nitrospira_D. The sequence goes on from JAOUPN010000004.1 coordinate 8,775, forward strand.
CCGTGTTCGCCTTTTTGTCGTAGTCCCGCTCCAGGGATTGCAGCGTTCCGTAGTCCGGATCGTCCCGGAACAAGGCTTTATTGGCGCGGCTATTTATAAAGCCAAACTTCTTCTGAAACCGGTCATAGACTTTATTCAACTCTTTCCGCTGTGCCGCCATGAACGGAGCGCCAGTATCTTCGAGTTGTGATTTCAGCACGCTCTTGACTTGTTCACGAATGGCAATCAAGCCCCTTGCCCGTTCGATGTCGGTCGCGGTCGCATCCTCGACTGGGACAAACTGCGTACTTCGCCGCACATACAGCGCATTGTTCTGGATCGTATAGGCCCCTTCCTTCACATCGTCGCTCGCCTCCAAGGCTTCCAGGAGACCGCGAGGCGTCGTGCTGACCGGTCGCGTTCTCGCCTGGTAGATGTCGGCCGGCATCTTCCGAAAGGCGTCCGCCATTGCTGACGGCACGTTCCGCCCGTCTGGCTTGACCGTGACTTCCTTACTTCGATACATCGTACCTTCAAGTGAGAGCGTGCCCATGATGTGCTCAGGGTGCCGCACGAAGTATTCATTGATCGAGGCATCCCCGTCAGGCGTTGCCTGTGTCTCCGTCGTGGCCCACGCCTCTCCACCAGGGTCTTCGCCCTCCTGGCGTCGACGCAACACAATCACGTCGGTGGTGACATCCGTGTTCGCAATCGCTTTGAATTGGGTATTCGGAAGTCGGATTGCTCCAACAAGATCGGCACGTTTGGCGAGATAGTCTCGCAACTTCCCGTTGAGCTTGTCCATGGTGAACCGTGACGTAATGAAGGCCACGAGCCCCCCAGGCCTTACTTGGCTGATCGCTTTCGCAAAGTAGTAGTCATGGAGGGACAAATGCAGTTTATTGAGGTCTTGATTGTGCGCGTCGTGAGGCCGCACGTCGGCGAACGGGACATTGCCCACGGCCACATCGAAGAACTCATTCGGGAGGGCCTGCTGTTCGTAGGCGCCTTCACGGACGTTCGCTCGTTGATAGAGTTGTGCGGCAATCCGCGCACTGATCGAATCCTTTTCAATCGCCGTGCGCTGAGAGCGGCTTGCCATCTTGGCTGGCATCACGCCGAAGAAATGGCCGATCCCCGCACCAGGCTCGAGTACTCGCCCATGTGTAAATCCTAAATGCTCCAGGCCGGTATAGATCGATCGAATCGTGTCCGGATCGGTATAGTGCGCGTTGGGTGTGGAGGCGCGTGCTGAAGCGTACTCTTCATCGGTCAAGAGGTCTTCGAGTTCGCGGTATTCCTTCTGCCACTCGTGAGACCACTGGAAGGCTTGCGGGAGTCCACCCCAGCCAGTGTATTGCGCGAGCACCGCCTGTTCGGCAGGACTCGCTAGACGGCCTTCAGTTTCGAGTTGCTTGAGGAGCTTGATCGCGGAGACGTTGGCCTTGTACTTGGTCTTTTGCCCTGACGGGATGGTGTAGTCAGCGCCGATGGTGAAGTCGGTTCCAGCTGGCTGATCTGATCCTGATACGGCCTCATCGTCCCGCCCAGCGTCTTCACGTCCTCCTCGCTCGGCGGATAGATCTCGTTCTGAAGCATCTCTCTTGCCTCGCGGGGCTGCATCCCCTGTTCCTCGAGAAACGTCAGTTCCTCGTTGATCTCGGTCTGCTTGCTTAGGAGATACTTGTTGAGTTGCCCCTGGCTCTTCAAGGCTTGAAACTGGGTCGGTCGGTGCTCTTTCAGGTGGTCGTGGAGCGTCCACCCGAGGCTGTTGAGTCCTTTCATTGGCCACCTCCTCCGGTGTGGGGGGTACTGTCAGTGTATCACGTTTCGGTTCTTGTGCAAGTGCCTCGGGCGTAGTGGGTTGGGGTTCCGATTGTGGCAATAGACTCACCCCGATCGGCTTGCCGTCCTCGAGGGCTTGGTGCATCTTCGAGAGGATATTGTCGAAGAATCGTAGCCTCTTGGCGTAAGCTTCTCCCCCAACGAGGCCAGGTCCATCTGTGAAATGCTTCTTGAGTAGCCGAACCTTCTCGGCCCATTTCGATTTCTCTTTGATCGTCTTCGCCTGATTAAAGGCTTTCTGTGCGTCTACGGCAGAGGAGCGGAGATCGTCAAAGTTGACTCCTGCTGGCGCCACAACCCCTGCCTTCTCTGCTGGCGCCTCCAGGGAGGGATGGGTGGGTTTGGCTGCCTCGACATTGCGAAGGTTGCGAAGGGTTGGATCGGACGGCTTCAGGATGACGGTCTGCCCGTTGGTCCGTGCGACTTCGATATTGCCGCCGCTGGACACGGTTCGCACAATGCCAGTGAGCTTCTTCCTGTCGTGCATCCACTCGACACGATCGTGCTTCGCGAAGTCTGAAGACGCAGGTTTCGCTACAGCTTCCTCTGGTGTAGGCTGAGCAGAAGCCTTCGGTGGTGTCTCAGCCTTCTCAGGAAACTGCTCTTCTGTCACGTTCTTGGCAACCCACTGGATCCGCCCATCCGGTCCACGAGTCGGGACCAATTCAGCCGACGTGACCGTGTAGGCTGGCGTCTTCTTCGTGACCTCTTCCGGTGTGTCTGCCTTTGGTTGTGGTTGCTTCTCTTCTGTCTTTCCCTTTCTGAGCTTGGCGATATAGTTCCCGTAGACGCCTTTTAAGAAATTTCGGCTCTTCTCACGGAAGTTGCCTGCTGTCGAATCGTCCTTGAGAATGACCCGTTCGCCGCCTGGGACTTGCGCGTTCTTGGTCTTCCCAGAGCGATAGAAGCGGGTTTGCTGGAGGAAGTCTTCGAACGAGAGTTCGCCAGGCTGGAGCGGACCAACCATGGGATCACGTTGGCTGACTTGCTCCGTGGCCGTGACCGTCTCTGGCGTTGGGACCTGCTCTTTCTCTGGCTGCTTGCTGGCCTGCTTCGGCGCCTGCATAATTTCAAGCGCAATCGCAAGCTCTTCAAGCATGTCCGGGGAGAGCTCGTCGAGGTGCCGTTTCCCAGTCTTCTCTTCCGTGAAATCCATGAAGGCAGGGTTGTTGTCCCATGGAATCCCCTTCTCGTCGGCCAACTTGTGAATGTCGGCCACAGTTCGAGTAGGCTTCGTGCCTTCAACGGTGACCTCTGGCACCTCAAGCACTTCGTCATGGTCGGCCATCTGAATCGGGTCGTCCGGTGCCGGGAGCGCCGGCTGCTGCTGCTTCGGCTTCTTCGGTTTAACATCAATGGTTTGCTCAAGCGCGGCCCTCGCTTTGGCTTCTGTCTTGAATTCATTCCCGCCCGTTGCTGGGTTCGTCAGATACGTGCCGTCTGGCCGTTGCACCTGGAATCGGCCATCTCGCGTCGGAATGATACGCGGTTCTGATGGTAGTTCTTCCGTCACGGGCTCGTCGGGAAGCGCATAGGTCGCGTCGACGGGCTCCGGTTCTACCTGTGGCACAGGCTCAGGAAGGCCTGGAGTCTGTCCAGGGGATTCCTCAAGGAAGTCAAGATCCTGGTCAAGCGCCTCGCGCATGTCGTCGTCGATTGGATCAGGGGCTATCGTGGGCGTAACAGGAGGTTGTTCCGCCACGAGCGGCTCGCTCGGCGTGGCTATGGGTTCCTGCGTTATCGCTGCCTCTGGCGTCTGAAGAGGGCGACCACTAACTTCTTGATTAGGTGACACCGCCATCTCCGGGGGTGGGACCGAAGACGGGGGCGCCGAAGGAGCTTGTGGCTGCTTCATCAAGAAGGGTGGCCGCTGTCCCGGTTGGGTAACCTGCATCTCATCAGGGAGACTCGACACGTGACTCTGGACGGAGACCGGCTCCGGCTCGGTGAAGAGCGGACTTTCGGTTTGTGGTTGCTCCTGCTGCCGTCGTGCCTTCCTGGATTGTAAGACGCCAGACAGAAAGCCAACAATCGCCCCACTGCCTCCCCCTGCAGCTCCACCCATCCCAGCCCCTTCAAACCAGGAGCGGTTTTCGTCGTAGAGCTGCTGCGCAACGATATTCGAGCCGGTCTGTTGGAAATACTCTTGGATAAATTCTTGTGCGGCGGTCACTCCTGATTCTTTCAGGACTGTCACAAATCGTCCGCCCGTAGCTTTATTGAACCGGTTGATAATCCCAGCAATCGGCAAGGCTTCGCTGGAGCCTACGGCAGACCCTAACCAAAAGGCTTTCTCTTGCACGTCCGGAGAGGCGGTCTTCTCTTTGGCGTCTTCGTACTGCTCTACTCCACCGACACCAGCCCCGAGCACGGCGGTTGTGGCAAGTGGAGCCTTCGCGGCCAGACCTGCGACCCCTCCAGCCATGAACCCAACCATGCTGCCCACGGCTCTCGGGAGCACACCAGCCACAAAATTCTTCTGCATGGCGGGATCGGCGGGGAAGAGCCGCTTCGCCATTTTGTCGATGGTCACGCCGAGTTGATAACTCCCCCGCTGTTCAATCGGACGATCATCACGGAGACTTTCTGGCAGGATTCGATCCAGGCTCTTCGAGGCCACGGCAATGGACTTGAGCGCGTCCGCTGGAATCTGCGCAAGCCCCTGCATGAAATTATATGCGGCCTCTTCCACTCCTTGCCGTACACTCTGGATTGGCGGAGCGTCTTGGATGTCTTGCCCGGTCTGCTTGATATCGGCAGTAAACTGGCCTGCGAGTTCTTCGGCGGTCGGCACCTTACCGGAGACATGGACCTCGGGCACGTCTAGGACGTCTTCCTCTGTAGCCGTTGGTTCATCGGGCAGGGGGATTGCCTCACCGTCCATACCGATGATGGAGTGTCCGGGCTGCGGTTTGTTTACGATCTTACCTGTGATGGTGTTCAGTCGCCCGTCCGGAGTGTCTACGAACTCACGGGGATGTCCAGGGAGCTTATATTTCGAACTGCCGTGGAGCCGTGGCCGGCCTTGCTCGTCCAGGTCGGTTGGATCAGGCACCAACTGCATATTGTCAGCAAACGCTCGCCGGTAGTCATAGAAATGGTTCGGGTTGTCTGGATCGGGGTTCAACCCACGATCGGCGAAGTTCTGCTTGTACCAACGCTGAAACCGCGCTTCTTGCTTCGGATCTGTAAACCCTGGCCCCTTCGGCGGAATTAACGACTTGGCCCCAGGCCGCTGCGCCTCCATTAAGGTCTTAGCGTTCCGCTGTTCGGTCAGGTTCGCAATCTCACCCATCCCCGGCATCTGCTTATAGAGATCAAGGACGCTGGGCTCTGGGAGGTCGAACGACTGCCCCGCCTCGACCATCTGCCGTTCTATCTGGTCACGGCTGAGCGGTTTCGTGGCCTTGAGCGTGCGCGGCTTGACCTGTGGCGCGTCTACGGGGAGTTGGTCGAGCGTTGGAACGTCTACACTGGGTTGCGTCTTACTGGGGGCAGTTGTGGCAGCGGGAGCGGCTGTCTTAGGTCGGTCTCGCGGCTTGGGGACCGCCTCATCAGGGGCAAAGAGCCCCTTAACAAACCGCTTCGCCCGGTTGAAGGGGGTGTATTGCTCCTCAAGATCCTTCTTGAACTGCTGCGCGGCATGAACATTGCCTATGACTTCGCGCCGTTTCCCTGTCTCTCTGTCGAAGTCTTCGCGCTTGGCCTTCCGAAAGGGGGTCGGATCGTCACCAGGGTACTTGCCGACTTCCAGCGTAGCGATTGCCTCATCGCGTTCCTCTTCAGGAACGGAGAACTGATCGTCGAGGGAGCGGTGGAAATCTTCTAGTTCCTCTAAGGTCATAGTTTTCAGTTGCCTGAAGTTATATTGTTTTGTAAAATAATCACATGGACAGAGTTACACGTAGCAGGAATTACTACAAGGACAACCGCGAACGATTGTTGCTTAAGTTTAAGGAGCGATACAAGAAACACAGAGATAAAGTGTTGGCCGCACAACGCATGCGACTTCGCAATAATCCTGAAAAAGTAAGAGAGCAACGAAGAAAAAGCAGGAGAAAGTATAGACTGAAAATACTTGCAGCTCACAAGATAAGAGTCGCCATACTGAGAAATAAGGCTATCGCCATTCTTGGCGGAAAATGTGCGCATTGCGGATATGATAAAGATTTTCGAGCTATCCAAGTCGATCATATTAATGGAGATGGGTGGACTGAACGTAGGGCTGTCGGTAACTACAGAATTTATCGATCTATTGTGACTCTTGGACATCAAGATAAGTACCAGCCTCTTTGCGCTAACTGCAACGTCATAAAACGGATGGACTTCGGAGAACATCAACAGAAATTCAGGATCGCGCCAAAGCTTTCATAGATTCACTCCTCATCACCATAGTCCATCAGATCGGTGTCGTCGTCCTCCATCTGCATCGACTTCGGATCACCGGAGGCGAGCGAGCGCATAAACTCGTGCATGGTCACCGGGTTGGAAATATCGCTCTCCTTGACCCCGAGCTTGTTCAGGAGTTGCATATGTTGCTTGACCTTCTCCCGGCGCTTCTGCACTTTGAGCCGTGCGGCGTCGAGCTGGTCTTTGTAGGGGGCAAACCCTGGGTCCATGGTGCCGTCTGGGCGCAAGAACTCGGATTTCCTCGACTTGAGTTTTTCCCCCAGCATTTGATACTGCATCTCAGCCGCATCTTTCTTGGCCAGCTCCGACATATACCGCGAGAAGGGCTTCGTGAGTTCCTTAGAGCGTTGCGCGGCCATCCGCCCCCGCTGCTTCGCAATACCGTACTGCACGTGCATCTCAAAGTCTTTCTCGTCCATGTCAGGGAACTGTTGACGCATCGCTCGACGATAGGCGCGTTCCTGATCTTGAAACGACATCTGCTTCGGCGCTTGCGGCTTCAGCTGCGGAGGATTCGGCATCATGCCAGGATGCACCGGTTGCGCTGGGATCACCGCATTCGGCCTCGGCATGCCGCCCATAGGAGGCGGCGCGGACGGTGGGCCAGGATTACCAGCCAGCATGGCACCCGGAGGCGGAGCGGTCACTTGTCCTGGCCGCACCGGAGGCTCAGCCAAGGCCGTGCCTCCTGCCATCCCAGGCCGTTGTCGTTCATTCGGAAGCATGTACGCCATGATCGATCCTCCTTACCGTGCGAGAAATCTACCGGGAGACGGGAATTCTTTCATGATCTTGTCCGTATTCATCATGCGGGGTGCCGACATCCCTACCCGAGGGGCAAGATTCGGCGAACCCATCCCCATACGTTCCATCTGCATGTTTGGCTTTGGTGCCGTGTGCCCATCGGTCCTGAACTGCCCTCCGCCTGGAGAGTAGGCGCGGATCCCGCCATGTGGCGATGGCTGAGCCGTGGGCACGTTGGCTGTAAGCTGCGGCACTTCCATTCCGAGTCGTTGCGCTTGCATCGGTTGCGGACCTTCTGGCTGGTAGTAGTTCATTAGGACGTGCGGATCCCAGCCCTCAGCACCGGCAAAGGCGGATAACGACTGCCTCTTTTTGTAGGCGTCGATGTAGTCTTGCCGTTGTTTCATCTGGCCCATCTGCATCGTGGCTCCGAGGACCGTTTGCCCTGCCTGCGCCAAGCCTTGTCCAATGCCATAGCTGCTCATCGTGACCCCCTTGACTCTCTCCCTAGTGGGAGGTAGGCTGAACCTATGAAAACCCTACTCGCCATTCTGCTTCTCATTCCATCACTCGCGCTCGCTGAGTCGATGACTGCTGCGGAATTCGAGGCCTGCCTCAATAACATCCCGTGCCTCACCGCCTATACCAGAGGCCAAGCGTTCCATGAGGAACAACCCACGAATACCGTCCAAGAAGAACTCGACGCTCGATTGTTAGGCGTCCATCCATTGTCGTTGCCTACAACGCGAGGGCCATTCCTGGGGCTATCTCCACTGATTCCTCTTTATCCACAAACTTTTTATCCAGAGCCCGTACAGCACTGGTGAGCATCCCCAAGTAACTAATCACATCGACCTTCCGCCCATCTGACACAATCTCCGGCATGGTGTCCGCCATCCCGCCGATATGGGACTCCGCCTCGCCTTTGTAGCGCCATTTCTTCACAGGGATACCCCGCACCGCCGCCAGCATTTCCCCGTCTGAAATCGGTTCAACGTCTTCCTTCATGGCAGGATCGGAGAACATCATCCCGGCTGCCAGCCCGGACATCCCCAACGACGCCCCGCCGCTGATATAACCAGCCCGTTCTCGTCCCTTCTCCTTTTCACTGTCAAACTGCATGCTTCGAGTGAATTGATCGCCTTGCATCGCGTTGTTGAGCGTATTCTGATACGGGCTATAGGCCCGGGCTTGTGCGGCAAAGGGGTTTTCCATCTGGCTCTGCGTCGTTGATCGGCTACTCTGGCGGTTCAATGCCAAGGCCTCCGCCGTGGTCAACATGTCGCGCTGCTCGCCTTCCTTGAGCGAGGTCGCCATGGTTTGATATTCCCGCATGGCCTGTTGTCCTGGCGTCGAGAGCTCCCACCCTGGCCCGAGCTGGCGGTAGAGATTTTCCTTCATCTTATTTTCGCCCAGCTCCAATTCCTTCTTGAGGGTTTCGCTCACTGGAAGTTCGCCCTTGAGGGCTTTCAAGCTGCGTTCGGTCTGGAGGCGTTCGATTTCCTGCTTGTTCGCCTGCTGGCCAGGGTTGAGATATTCATAAGCCTTCGTCTCAGGGTTGTACTTGAGCCCGGATTCTGCCAGCATGAGGGGTTCGAGTTGCTGAAACCGCTTGGCTTGATCCATCTGAAAATCAAGCATCTCGTTCTGACGCCTCACCAATCCAGGATCGGGAGGAGGCACGTCCGGCCCATCGCCGCCGCGTAGCTCTGGAAGCCAGGACCCATCAGGCAGTTGATAGAGCTTAAGCGCGTCCATAGTGATGCCCTCCATGATAGCGTGAGACGGCTTCCTTCACCGTTGCGGGGAGACTAGCCAGACCTGCTTCTTTCTTGAGATACCAAAAGTCGTCATCTTCCGCATAGATTTCCGCGCCGATCATCTCGGCCCATTGGCACATCGATCGATTCTCTCGTCTGATCGCCTGCAACCATCCGGCGATACCTTCCGATTCACACCGATACTCGAGCCGTCGGATCTCTCCCAGCAAGCGTCGAAGTCCGTCCCGATGTCCGTCAAGCGGTGGCAAGCTCGTCAGCCAGACCCATACATTTCCATCCGACGGAGAGATACGCTTTTCGATCCCAAACAACGGCCATTCTTCATGCGGCTGGAGCCCATACCGATCAAGCCGGTCCCGCTTGATCTGATAGATATCCAGTCTCATCGGCGATTCCCCGGTTGAAACCGCACCAAGATCGTGGCAACCGAAAAGGAGCTATTATTCGTATCGTTTTCCCCTACAATATAGAACTTTCTGCAATCCCCGTAAAGTCGCATCCTTCGGTCTGCGTCGGTCAAGGTCTTGCTGGTCGAGAGCGTCCCGTCTTGGTAGATCTTTATCACAATGCTGTTATTCGAACTCCCTGGCGCAAAGGTCACTTGCAGCTCGCGCATGCTCGCGAGTTTATCGTCGGCATAGGGAAAGAACTCTTTCGTCGTGAAGGTGCCCATGTACCCCGCCGCGTCTTTTGTTCTGGCGGTTTGATCGAGTCTATAGATAAACCCGTTCGAGGCTCCGGCTAAGAGATCAAATTGCCCGGTCGTGGAGTTCCGATAGAGCGCCAGCGATTCGCATTCATCGCGTGTCGAGACGAATGCTTGCACATCACGAATCCCACTTGACGGATCGGAGCGATGGAGATCAAGTCCAATGATCGTTTTATTGGTCGGGAGCGACTGCCCGGAAATGACATTCGGATTCGGCGAAAACGCGAACAGCACCTTTTTCTTCCTGGGGTAGTAGACGCTTTGGACATTCGGATATTGGAGCCATGCGCTGAGTTGATCGACCGGCAGTTTAGCGAAGTCTGTGTTACTCCTGATATATTCTCCAAGTTCCAACCCCTTCACCGCAGACGAGCGAACATCGCCGCTCTCCTGTACGGCCGAGAGTGCATGGAAATAGCCGTTCGGCGAGACAAAAAAGACCTCATCATCGGCTTCCACAATCGCGCCTGGAGAGATCGCCCCAACATACTTGGATACACGCCGCCATCCCCAGGTAGAGGTATCCGAATCGCTATCGTCAAGCACGTACACTCCGCTCGGGTATTTGAACAAGTACGCCTTATTGCGCCAGGAAACACCGCCGATCGTAATATCCCCTTCACCGGGATAGACTTGAAAGAAAAGATTTCCACTGTTGATGAAATCGCTATGATTATTCAGCACGCTAACGTAGACGCCATGTGGCCGGTTACTATTGCCCCCTGCAAACATCCTCCCTAAATGCAGGAACCCCCAGCGAGGCCCTACTGGTGAGGAATTCCAGTCAGTCGCTCTCGTGTTGCGGTACACGGTAATAGTCCCTGAGCCATTACTCGTAAAATTTTCAACTGACCCGCCGATGGTTAATGAGGCTTGGAAGGTGTTGGCTGCGGTATTGACTACATATAGCGGGTTGCCCAATACGGCAAGCCCGGTTGGCAATGATCCAGTACTGGTAAAGTGGACAGCCGTGCCGTTTGCGAGGCCGTGCGATGTCCTTGTCCATGTGTCCGTGGTATGATCAAATGTGACGGTTCCAACGCTCGCCCCTAGCGGTCTAGCAATGGCTCCGCCGGTATAGACATACGGGCTTGCATTCGCAAACCCAGCGAAGTAGTAGATCGCCTTGCTGGTCCCGTCAAACCCCTCCACAAATGGGGCATGGGAGTGAGTCACGTCTGGGCCTAGCAGCGACTTCACAAGTCCGCCTGTTCCCACCGTAATGATACGTGTTGGCGTCTTGCAGACAAGTTCTTCTGTTCCGTCATCCATCCGAAAATGGTGCATGGCGCGAATCTCCGGATCCGCCCCTGTGACCGCTGAGCTATTAAACTTCGTTGCCCCGCCACCCTTCTTCCAGGTGTCATCCTCGAACGTGATAGAGTTCATGGCCGTGAGATCCGTATCCCTCACGAGATCCGGGCTTTTCGACGCATTAAGCCCCCCTTGACCACAGGTAACCGTAAGAGTGTCGAACTGCCGCATTAGGTACACCCCAAGGCAGCGGAATGTTTCGCCTGGACGTGAAACTGCCCGCCGCGGTTCGGGATATAGAGATCGATCATGGTACCGATTTGCTGAACCGCTTTGGTCATGGCTTGATCCGCCTTCGAGTCATCCTTGTTCACGAAGAGTTCATAGGCGGCAAGATGGACTAAGACGCTCCGATGCTCACGTGGGATTCGTGGTGTATCGGCATCGCCAGACCCGGAGAAGTCTAGGTTGTGGAAGACCGCATAATCGTACTCGATGTTGAGGGCATCTTCCGACCATGGCGCCAGCCTCAGCTTTCGAAGAATCCCGTTATCTGAGGCGGAGTAGGCCGAAGGCGCCACTTCACACGCCGCTTCAATCGGTCCAAACCCGAGCGACCAGGACCCGCGCCCATAGCGTTGTTCGAACAGCTTCTTATCGATAATCCTAATTTCTCCATACCACGATCCTCGGACAAAGAGAGGATCCCAGATTTTCAACACGCTCCCCGGTGTGGTGTATTCATCTTGGAAGATCACCGCCGACCCGGACGTCTCAAGTTCGACGTAGGGCGCATCAAGGGTGAGGTTTTCTGTCCCACCGGTATGCGCCGTAATGCGATAGACGGATTGATTGCCTTCCACATAGAACTTAGCACCGGCTTGGCTGGCGGTAATCGTGGCCGAGAGGGTGACTACGGCAGGCGAGGCAGCGGAAATGGTCGATACTGACACTGACTGCTTTGCCGCCGTTGTGATTACGCCAGGAGTTGGGGAGAGTGCCCAGGGCCACGGCGCCCAGCCTAAGAGCCTCCAATAGGCTTGCCTGACATATCGCTTCACGTCGGAGCCATATTCGCCGCTCACATTCTCGGCCTCGCTACAGTCGGACTGCACCGCATGGAGAATATCAAGCCCGGTAATTAAGTCTGCAGAAGCCATCGCTACTCCTCCTTGGCCATCCCGGCCTGTATTAACGCAGCAGCCAGCGTCTTTCCGTCTCTACTCACTACGCCCTCGATCCGTTCAAATGTATGTTTCCCGCACGTCTCTATCGTGAATGGACGCTGAGCGAGCCAATCTGCAGTAAACTGTCGAGCCTCCTTGAACCCTAGCGTGTTCCGCTCCGGAGCGTTGACTCCTTGCACGCGGATCTTCACGTATCCAGGCGGGAACAGATTGAACACGGCAAAGGTATCACCATCCATCACGCCCACGACCACTTGAGGCGGGATGTCGACCGTGAGGCACGACGCGCCAAACGAGGCGACGGGGATGAGGAAGGTGACGCAGATCAAGCCCACGATCCCAACGGCCACAATGAGAATGGCGGCAAGATCCAGCGTCGTCCCGTATCGGCCATGCCACTTCATCGGTTACTCCGTTGGTGAACACGCTTCGCCGTCTTCTCGAATCAGCCGGTCAAGATCGTCGTACCTGATCCAGGCTCGACCATTGAGAGCCCACGGGAGCCCCCAGGAATTTTGAATCAAACCACACTCTTTCCGGTCGTCATACCCAATCAGTTCGTAGGCATGACCACCAATGCGCCGACCTGTCACGCGCAAGATCCCGTGCTTATCCGGCGTCATCATCCCAGAATACCAGTGTGTCCCGAGTACCACCGGCCCACGGAGTCCGACCCATTGAATCGCGTCCTCGACCGTAAAGGCCCAGCCGTAGGAAGCAATCTTGCCGGCCAACTGTAAGGCTTTGGCACCTCCACGTACCGATGAGCCGTCATAGTCTTCCCCGTCCCATTCGTCGTTCCGTTGCGCGAGGGCGTAGATAATCTCTGGCGATGGATCGCGCTGGAGTTTCGGCAGTGCGCGGAGGAGCGCATGCCATGCGTAACCCACGCACATCGGCGTATTCCCTTGATCCCCCTTCCACCAGATCCGCCAGGTCTTTCGAACCGGACGAGGCTCGATCGGCGCCGCCTTCCGTAGGAGGAATTTCCTATCTCTAGTATCTGGTGCGAACCGTCGACCGAATTGGATGGTCATTCCTTTTCTATCCATTTCATTTCGCTCTGGTAGCGGGCGTTGTCAAAGGTAACCATCCGCTGTCTCAGTAGCCGTTCGTCCAACAACTTTTCAACCGCCAGATCGTAGGCTTGTAATGCCTCGTCGGTGGTTACGGTGATGGATTCTTCCGGTACGAGCTCAACGGCGGGAGGGTCAACGGCTCCATCGTCGTCAGCTCCTCTGGCAACTTCGTCGGCGTGGGGCATGCTCGTTTCTGATAGCTGGGGCACCCGGCTAAGAGCATCGAACTGAGTAACAAACCCAGGAGGCAACACACACGGCTGTTCAGTGGATTTAACATAGCGAATCGTCTCCTTATGGATCGGCGCGGCCTGCTCTTTGACTGTGCGAGCACGTTCCGCAGCCTGTTGCATCGCCACTTGGAGGGCTTTCTTGGCGTGGCGTTCATGCTGGGCCAGCTCTAAGAGCTCTTGAATGTGCGCTTCGTGGACCCGCTCTCGCTCAGCCCAGACCCCTTTCAGGTAGATCCACCCAACAAAGGCCAGTACGAGCCCAGAGATAACGCCCCACTTCATGAGCGGGGAGGCGGTTCGGATCGCAGTCAGTACCGGCACCATTTAGCACCTCACTAAGCACAGTAGATAGAGCAGCCAGGACGTCACGGAGATGATGAACACTAGACAGCCTCGTGCAATCCAGTCCAGCAGCTCATCATGGCTCATGGCGCTACTCCTTATTCAACTTCCCCCCAGTCTTCTGCGAGCAAATCAGTTTGGCTAACAAGCCAAGGCACAATTTCGCCAGTTGCAGTTCGCATATCGACATGTGCGTGATAGTCTATCTCTGTGCCTTCAGGGTAGATTCCGAGCAATGGAGCACGATTGACTTTGAATCTGCTTCCAGGAACAAGGAATACAAACATGTTCTTCCCATTCCATCCAGAACGACTTACTTTCTTGCCGACCTTAATTGATTCTAGTGCTTGAGAAAAGTTCATAAAACCTCCATACAGTTACTCTACAATCACCACATAAATCGCGCCAGCCAGAGCAATCAACACGGCCAGAGCAACCCCGTACAGAATCCACGCAAACACGCCGTTCCATGGGCTCATGGCGCTACTCCTTTACTGGGCCAGCCTTCGACAATAGCTCGGTCTTGAGCCCGCCCTGATGTGTTGTGCCAACCCAAAATAGGATGCATGCACTTGTAAACCCTGAGAGCTGCCCCAGCATATATACCAGCGTCTCTCTGTTGCCGGGAGGGATTTCAAAAAAGAACAGCAATGCCGATGAGGCGACAAAACTCGCCAAGAGCGCGACAGTCAGCGCACCGACAAACCAGAGCATACGCTTCACGCTCGGTTTCTGTGGCTCGTCACTCATGGATGCACCTTCCTTTCAGCGCTCTTTTTCATTCCACGGGTCTCTCGGTATCCGGTCAAGGATTTTGTCAAGCTTCTTGTCAATGCTCTCAAGCCTGCGCTGGTCGTCTTCTCGATGTGCCCGAAGCCCCGTAATCTCCTGAGCGTTACCCGTGATACGGATATGTACAGCTTCGACTTTCACATTCATATCATTTCTTAGGGCATCCGCCTCTGCTTCAATTTTAGCAAACTTTGGCGCGAGCCATCCCAGCATGGAAATGACGGACGCCATCACGCCAGCAATGACACCAAAAACCGTGTCCACCCATTCCCATTTCGAATCATACATAGCGCCTAAATAGTACCCAAAACAACTACCTATAACTACTGGCTATTCAGCCAGGTTGCCGCGCTCGCTCGAACAGGCCGACACACATACCACCTCATACTTCAGACGTTCCACCGGTCCCGCGCATCACACGAGGGACAAAGAAGACATGATGCCCGACTTCCGCTACCTGGACCGCGCTGTGTGCCTTGGCCCAATCCGGTGTCACTGGCACCAGCCGAGGATCTGGGTTGTAATAGAGCACCGCGCCTTTCACCGTGTCGGAGCCATGCCGCGCCTCTTCCCATGCTCGCATACATTCCTGAACAACCGGATCATCGGTATCGATCCTGATATTGCGAATGCGGCCAAGGTCTTTCGAGTTCCACCCGGAGAACTGCAACGGCCTCAAGACGGTCCCGGACACCGTGCCATCGCTGGAGTACTTGCGCTCCATCCGGTTGCGGATTACTTCAGCCACGGCTACCTTACCGACATATGGCTCGCCGGCGGCTTCCTGCATGATCGTCACGATTGCCAGTGCATCTTCGCCTATGAGTCGCATATCGTCTTCTCCTTCGGCTGCTCGATCGGTGGACACCCACGCCAGCCACAGGCACAAAACCACTCCTCCCGCGCATAGTGCTTTTGCACATGTCGTTGGCATGCTGGGCATCGGTAGTTCCACGCCATCATTGAATCCCCGCCTGCATCCCACCCACTGTCACACACGCCCCGCCACTCGGCGTGTAGGACGCCAGGGGTTGACCACCTTGGTCATAGAGTTTAAAGCATATAGTCTTGCCAGCCGCAGCCGCAGCGAAGCGGAACGCACCGCGAATGGTTCGAGAATTATTATCCGCCATCTCAACGGTGGGGATGCCTAATGAATTCGTCAGAGTGATCCCGTTGGTGTGAGTCAGGGCTCCTGTCAACGCCCCAGAACCGGCCATACCATCGTTAAAATGTGGATGAGTGTCTTCGCCCCAATACGCCACGCCATCAGCGGTAGCGGTATCCGGAACAGGGTTGATAAATTCCCCGCCGTTCACATTGTAGCGAAAACGTGGTTGGATAACGGTAGATCCGCCGCTCTCATTATTGTATTGTACGACCAACGCCGCCCCGCCCGGGGAAGCTGACATGATCGCTGCACTCTGGGCCCCCACGGTCTGCGCAATGCCATTCAGATAATGCGTGTGTTCCCACTGGTGCGCGACCTGCGTGACGGTGGGAGAAGACGTAGGCGGCTGATCGGCCTCGAATAAGTCTGCGCAACTGGCATCTGTCGTGTAGACGGAAGACCGATCGAAAATGTGGTTACCTGATAAGGTAGAAGCAAACCCGGACGGCAGACCGAAGCGGAGAGTACTAGCAAAGGTATAGGAGCTATAACTGATGACTGATGCCCCGGCCACGGTTCCAGCTTGACCATTGATGTACAATGTCATGACATCTGTGGATGGGTTACCCTTCACGCACACGTGAGTCCATCCAGACGAGACTGAAAACTCCGTCGCTGGGCCAGAGGTTGCGCCAGCCCCCATGCGCCACGTGTTAGCGGAATCACGAAACACAAAAAACCTCTGATCTGTCCCGATGGCTGTTCCGAAAATGTCCGCAGTATCCCCCATCGCGGTGGGATCAATATAGATCCAGGTGGCGACGACAAGATGGTTCGTCGACGGATTGTGACCGCTCAGCAGTCCCGTGTCGGCGTAGTCCGCCTCGTTCTGGTTAGTTTGGAGCCCTTTCACAAATTTACCAGTCACAAAAGACGTGCCGCTGCAGGTCGCATGGTTGGCGTTCCCTGATGAATCGTTGCAATCATCTTCCCACTCGTAAAGTGCGGTATCTCCAGTTGGTGGGGGCGTGGGTCCGCCACCATCACACGCCGAGCTATCGACTGGAAAATTGGGCGTGGTGTGGAGCGGTTGATTGAGGGTATTGCCAATGAGGGCTGAATCAGTATTCCCCGAACCTGAGCTGACTGTCCAGGTTTGCCCTGCGGCACAATTGCCGCCCGTAATCCCACCGACATCCACGCGCACAATCCCGCCGCCAATCAGCGAGGTACTGGCCGTAACAGGTGTTCCGCAACCTGTGCCGGTGCATCCTGGTGTCCACGTACCGAGGCGGATAGGGGGCTCGTTGGTGCAGATTGTCACATCGATGAAATGCCCGCCGGTCATTACAGCACTCAGTACTTTCGGCACTTCGAGTGCACCAATCTCTGGGGCAGTGTCGCAGAATGCCAGCCCGGTTGCACTCGTGCCCGCGTTGATCGCGGTACTCCCCGATGCTAGGGATAAATCGCCGGTCCCCGCGCTCGTAAATGATGGGTTGGCCGTCTGTGTATTGCTAAAGGTACCGTTCGCAAATCCCCCTGTCACAACGGCCTTAGCGAGATAGACAATGTTGTTGCGGACGAGCAACGACCCTGGCGAGAATTCACGCGCATACCGAATGCTGTTCGCGCTCCCAGAAATGTGGTTGTAAATTGTATTGTTGTATACCTTGATCGTCTGTGTGGCGGTCTGCGCAGAGCGTGGACTAATAAGGATCCCATCACATGTTGACAGATCGCAGGAATCGCGAATTACGTTATTGTAGATCTCGTGCCCTCCACCACCAGTCGAGACGTGAATGACCTTTGATCCGGTGACGCCCTGTTGCCAGGTGTCTGTATTCGAGCGTCCAATCTGGTGGAACAAGTTGTTACGGATGATGATGTTTTGCAGTGGCGAGCTTCCCGGCCATATCCCAATGCCGTGCGTCAAGTTGTGAAAATAATTGTTCTGTATGACTGTGCGGTTACCCGGATTATAAATATTGTTTACACCTGGCCCGTAACCGGGATTCAGAATACCATTGTAGGCAAATTCGTTGCCTTCAATCAGGTTGTCACCACCCAAGAACCCGGAGGCTGAGGAGGCAATCTGAAATGCAGTACCAGCGTTGTCATGCACGTAGTTGTTGATGAACCGAATGTGATGCGAATACCCGTTTGTATCTGTTCCGTCCATCCGCAGGCCTTGGTGGGCGTTCGTAATTTCGAGATGTCGGAACTCCATGTAACTACAGGTTTCACCACGGGAACAGTAGATACCGCGCTGCGTGGCGGTATAGTCCGCACGGATCACAGGGCGAGCCAATGCAGGATCACCGCTGATGATGGTGTAGGCACTGGCACTGCCACCCGGAGGATTCAGAATGCCCTGATTGGTGTAGGTCCCAGGTTTGATAATGAGCGTGTCGCCACCAGCGAGACACGCAACCCCAGCAGCAATCGTCAGCTTCGGCGTGGATTCAGTCTGTGCAGCACTACAGGAATTGCTGTTATTGCCAGTTGTGGCAGTGTAATAGGTTGCAGCCTGCCCAATCGCGGGGAATGCAAGCATAATAACCAGCGAGAGAATTACTGAAACCATAACGGTTGCCCCCCCTCGTCAGACGCGGCTGGTTTCACCACGTACGTAAAGATCACCCAGTCATCAGAGGCAATCGTCCAGCTCATCACCCCACCATCCGCACCGGCTTGATAGGAAGCCCCCCCGTTTGTCGAGGCTGTGGTGCCTTCGTGAATGACGGTTTGATTGGCTCCTACTGATGGTGCCCCAGCGTCATCAGACGAAAAGAAGTCGACAACAATATCCCCGGCTGCAACCGTCCCCGCTGTCACAGATGGGGTTGTGCTGACGCCGCTTGCTTGGTTTGTGGAACGGAACTCGGTGAGATCCGAGTCGAGACAGGTCCAGATGATGATGTCCGCTTGGGAGACTGCCCCTGACCATGTGACCACCACATCATTAGTCCCGCTTGGTGGATTGCGCAGCCGATACAGGTTCCCGCCAAGGATGGTACTCACATATTGGAAAGTGGTATCGGCGGTCATCGCATTGCCGCCTTGCGTCACACTCGAAATCGTGACGCCAACGCCGTTGCGGAAGCCGACCCCGGCAAAGGTAATTCTGTTATTGCCAGCAGGAGTGGTATATGAGATCGTACGAGGATTGGCGGGGCTTGACTCATGGACCTCTACCGTACCTGCGTCAACACAGGTAAATGCTGCCTGCGCCTGGAGAGGAAATAGAAGGAATACTGAAAGAAGCCAAGCAATGAGAAGCATTATTCCATCTCCGCGATGCAGCCTGCCGTGTAGTTCGCGTTGACCCAGTTGCGTAGGGTGGTGAGTTCAGAAAGCACGGTGGAATTGGTCAGTCCGTGGCCGTCAAATTGGCGCAAAAGCCGATAGCGTACTTGCCATAAGCTGCATCCCGCTGCCGTAACGGTTGGTTTAGACAATGGCGTAATCTTTTGCCCCGCTTGGACAGCCGCAGCGGTTCCTGCTGTGTGCTGGATGTCTAACTCATTCATGACCCCGCCTGCCCAGATGCGCAGCTCTGCATAGGCGTCCGCAGCGGTACCGCGAGAGACCACGGTATAGGTGCGCGTGACTACCGACTCCCCGGCATTGCCACGGAATTGCACCTGAACCTCACGGGCTCCGCTGTCGTTGGTGCGGTTCGAGGCAATGGTTGCGTCGGTATAGGCTGCCTGCGCTGCCGTTGGCATCAGCAGTAGAATGAGCAATAGCATGTAATGCATGGGCATCTCCTTAGTGGCTGAGCGATGATTCGCTGTACAGCAAATCGGTACCAATAAAATGTAGTGTCGCTGCCGCTGTCGTTGGGTCATCGGTGGCGTCCACATCGATATAGCCAAAGAGCCAATCCCCCGCCGCGCAGGTGCCGTTCGGGGTCACAGCCGCACTGAGCGTCGCTTCGATAGCTCCACTCCCAGCTAGCACAGCATCATCAACTTCCACCTCGGTTCCATAGGTGCCGTTAAAAGCAGTACCAGGGGCGCGACACGCTGCCGCGACTTCAAGCGCAACGGAGCCAGTATCATCCGCCGTTTGTGAATAATAGGGCCTGATGTAGATCACCCCGGCATCCCAGTTAGAGCGCATGGGGATGGCAAACCGGAGGCGGGAGGAATTGTTTTCCGTGCAGATGAAGGTGGGCACCACCACGTTGGAGATCGTGACCACGGTTGGTCGCGCTGGGCAGTTTGTGCCGTCACCTTCAAGGGCGCGGGCACTAAGATAAACAGATTTCAGTGGTTTGAGCGCGCCAACGGCGTAGCGTTCCTTGGGGGTGGCGGCGTTCGGCTCAAAATTGATCATAGCCACGTCCGAGGCATCCGTGATCTGAAACTTCTTCCCGGCGATGACCTTGATGACCTTGTGGCAGTTGTGCAGGGTACCGCTAATTTTGCAGGTGGCAATCGTAATGCCGCTGGTTGAATCGTAAAACGTCACAGCGTAACTGTCAGCAGCGGCACTGCCAGTAGTAAATGCTGTAGACTCGTTGATTGCATCGCCATCAATTCGGTCTACGGCAAGTACTGAGGAGAGTCCCGGTGTTGTGGATAACAACAGGACAAAATTGTCTGTCGTGTCGCAGAAGTAAAACGCGCCGTCATCGGTGTCAAGAAAAAGACCATTTGCCGAGAGATCCCCAGGCGTACACGTTGAGGGGAGTTCGTCTCCTGTTCCTATCGTTGTGACCCCACCACTACCACTACTGCCACCCTGGATCAATTGGGCATAGCTCGGTGAGACGCCGGTGAGAAAGGCTAGGATTATCGCGCTAGAGAGGATCTTCTTCATGGGCATACTCACTCTTGGTTAGGGTGGACCAGGCTAGGCATCCCGTAGAGACGGCATGCCTGATAACTCGTACAGTCCCAGACCTCGAGACTGCCTTCTCCTGCCGTCAGAAGCGAGCCTCCCAGGATCATCGACGTTTGGCGGAAGACCTCTCCCGCGCTTGGTACCGGAACAATGACAACCGTAGACTCGCCGATAAGCCCTGCTAGCCAGTTGTGGACACGTGCAAAGAATGCGTTCATGTACTTACCCTGAATACCGCCACTTCATATCGCACCGGTTCTGCACGTTCGCCGTACTGATCGCCGCGCAGACCGCATCGCACGCCGCAGGAAGATGGATTTCCGCTCCGCCGATATTCGTGAGGGTTTGGTTCGTCAACACATTGGCTTGCGTCATCACGATATTCCCGAGCATGGCTTGCGTGATTTGCCCTCGCGTGGTGTCTGGCGCCGTGGTGGATTTCACGACGAGCAGATATTCCCCTGGTGCGCTGTAGCCAAGCGCCTGTTTATCGCTTCGGCCATGCCGGTTGATGATGGCCGAGGAAGAGGTCACGCGATGCCAGTCCGGAGGCGCGTCGAACCAGATCAACTGTTCTCCGGTTTTCCCAGTCCCAAAGGAAGGCGCCACATGCAGGTTCGTAAGGGCCGTGAAGTTGTTCGAGAATCCGGTTCCTGCCGAAACCACCGAATAATAGACGGCCCAGACGGTGCTGGCATCGCTAATCTGTGAGACATTGAGGGAGACGATATTAAACGGCGCATCACAGCCGATCGCAAACCCGTCGTTATTCGTGCCGACCGTATCGAGATTCACGTCTCCAGCCGCCGTAGATTGCGCATCGGTCGTATCATCGATCAAAGCACTCCCGGCTGCGTATTCCGATTCGTCCCAGAAGTAGAACCGCCACAAGCTCGGTTGAATCCGCCCCCCGACACCAGCTGTCACGGTGGATCCGGATCGGTTATGGACGCTGAATTCGCCAATCACAAAATGCGTACCATAACTGTTGCTTGGTCGGACCCCCATCGTAATGAGGTCGGAATTCGAGTAGAGAAACTTTGAGGGCCAGGACTTACTGGCCGATTCATAGCGATAGCCGTGCATGATGGGCTCCTTTGTCTAGACTTACCGACGTCGAGACGTGCGCCTGCCGCCTGCCCCGACGAGTTCTCTTGATCGTTCTTCCTTCAACTCTTCTTCCGCATCTTTCCCTTGATAGATCGCAGGTTCATGCGCATCGATCTCCGACGCTGGTTCCGGCATGGACAACAACTTTTCAAAGGCCGGTCCTGGGTTCCAGTGCTTCGTGGGATTGCCTTTCGCGTCTCTGGCGACTTGATGCTCGATAATCTCCCCCGCCGCATTCCGAACGATCACATAAGGGGTGTAGTACCCGGACGCATGGTTATTCGGATCGACCCACTGGGCTTCAGGAGGCAACACAAACGGCTGATGCTGGGGCATCCCACCAGGAGTCGCAAACGTCTGATCCTGCCCGAACCCGTCCCCGTGATGGTTCGTCTGGCCGTGCTGGGTGACCGAATCGGCAATCGGTCCCATGGTTTGGGTAATCGCCAAGAGAATCCGATTGACCGCCTCTTCCGGCATATTGGCAATGGCATGGCTCAACTGGTCTCGCGTACTGTGGCCGGCCAAGACCGGCGCTGGGCCTTCAACCACCGCTTTCACCGAGACGTGCTTGGTCTTCTCGACCCATCGCGTGATATCGGCAAGGGCTGAAGAATCAGACACCCCACCGACTTGATCAAGGCTCGTCACCACCGTGGCGTCCTTGCCTCGGCCAATCTGCCATTGGCCGCTGGGTAGCTCGTAGAGTTCTGCCATTCCCCCACCAGAGAACGACATCGGAATCATGCGCTTGACTAAAAACCCATCGCCTAGACGTTGCATAACGGTCCTTTCTAGTTGGATGGGAGAGGCCACAAGGCCGACCCCTCCCATCGCGGTGATTAGGTAACGACGGTCACGAGCGTGCTGCCCGTCCCGCCTCCGACTGTCGCGGTATAGTTGTTCACGAGCTCTGCATGGGATGTGGTTCCAAATCCGTCCACCAACAAGGTGACTAGAACGCCTTTCCGACAATCCCGGAAGACGGCTCCAGCGATGACCGTGGTACCTGAACCAGTGAAACAGGCCGTCATAGCCGTCCCACCACAGGTCGCCAGGTCGTTCTCAACGACAATCCCATCGATATCGATGAGGTTGACCGCCGAGGCCCACGTACCGGTATCGACGTGGTAGTGGTTGTTCTCGAGCTTTCCGTTCATGTTGTTCCCGGTCAGCTCGAGCACAGGGCCTTGGGCACCGTCCGACCACGCGACATTCCCCTTGAAGAGAAGATTGTCGATGGCTGCGGATCCGGTAAAGCCTTCGGTCGCAATGTTGACGACCGGAGTGACCATATCGAAATAACAGTTTTCGACCGTCAACCCATCCGCCGCGCCGGTAAAGGTCGCAAAGCTCAAGGCGGTAATCGGCACACAGGTCAACCCCTGGAACGACACATCGGCCCCGGTAATCGCAAAGGCCGCAGACCCTGCAATGCCCTTCACGATGGAGGTCGGCTTGCGCACCTTCCGGCCTGCCCAGGCATCCGCCCCCCAGAACGAGAGGTTGGATTTCGCTACGGCGAGATTGGCCGTCAGGGTATGGGTCCCTGGCAAGAGCACGATCGCATCCCCACGCCCATCGACCACATCCGCATAGGCGAGATTGATCGTGTCATAGACGAACTGGTTGTTCTCTCGCGCCCACGATCTGGCCTCTGCTACGGTAAACCCTGCAACGTAGGCCGTATTGGGCGCTACATAGAGCGGCTTACCGGGGATTTGGTTTTCAACTCCGTTCCACTTCGCGTTCCTGGAACGCCTGTAGAGATAGGCGTCTCGAATATACATGCCACTCATAACGACTCCTTCCCATGAATCAGGAGGCGGATAAGCCGCCCCCTGTCATGCCAAGGTTACAAGGTTAGGTTCCCGCGTAGTACAGATCGACGGTCCGTGCCGCTGTGAACTCTTCCGGCTTCGGGGAGCCCAGCACAAAGGCCAGGGCCGAGGAGCCAGCGGTACACGCGGTTGCGACATCGACATCGATCGAGTTGCCTGGTCGGCAAAGCACTGGGCCTGTATCGGCCAAGCTCTTGTAGACCACGGCCCCAATCGCCTGTGCGGTCGTGGCGTTCGGTGCCGTCACCGTGCCATTCGTTCCGTCCAGGTTGGCAGAAATGATCGTCCCGAGCCCATTGATCGCCGGGTACAGATCGAAATCGATCTTGGCCGGTGTTGTGGTTCCCGCGATGCCAAAGGCAAACCCAATGGTATCGACTAGGAACCAATCGAAGATGTTGAACTGGCCTTCTGAACCGGTCCCGCTAAAGTCCATGACTCCAGCAATGTCCGGATTGAGCCAGCGCCGGCTTTCATAGCCGTAGAGTCCGCCCTTCAAGACGGGGAGCGGCTTCGTCAACAGGCCTCGCCCGACTGCCTCCGCCATGGACGGCGCCCACTGGACCCGATTGATCACCCGATGGATGTCACAGGCCAGGGGAATGTCTGCTTCATGCTGCACCAACTTGGTGAGCGGAGCCGCTGCCCAATGCAGGAAGCTCCATAACTTGTTGAAATTATAGCGAATCATGATCGACCCTCCGTGAAAGATGAAATGACCATTCCTCCGTGTCTTCAGTCGCCTACCGACTAGGAGCTCGTGAAGTAGACGCTCCGGGCTTCTCCGTCTGAGGCTGAATCGCCCCAGGTATTGGCAAAGCCCAGCAACCCATACCACGCCACGGCATGCTGCCGACCAAAGTCTGCGGCAATAGCTGCACGCAGCTCAGGAGCTTCGACTTCCGCGAGCGCGAGAATGTCGTCACCGAAGAACACCGCTTCACCGACAGCACTGTTGGTGCCGCGCTCGGTGAGCACGTTGTCATGGTCGATTTCGACGAACCGGCACTTCTCGATCTCTCCAACCTCGGCATTGAAAAACACATCGCCAGGGCGGAGATACTGCCGCCAGGAATGGAACTCCGGATCGTCCTTGACGCCACGGCACGCCTTCGTCGACGCCAAGACCATGTAGACCTGGCCCTGGTACGGATCGACATGCAGCGTCTTCCGCATGTAGTCCCGGATCAACTTGACGTGGGCAACGGTCATATTGTGCGTCCCGGTGACGCTGGTGACGCCTGCGTCCGTGGTAAACGTGCCGGCAATGGCACTGGTCGGACCAAACCGGATCTGCCCGTTCTTGACCGCCGCGCCGGCCACGGTATCGATGGTAGACTTCATTTGCTTCTTGAGCGTCTTCTGAATCGCGTTCTCCGGATCGAACTTATTCAGCAGTTGCACCTTCTGCGTGTACCCAATGCCGCGCCCGAACTCGTTGACCGTAATGGAACGAGTCGACATGGCGAGGGGATCGATTGGCACCTTCCCCGCTTGGCTGAGGATGGCCGATGTGGGCTCTGCGGTATTGCGAATGCGCTGAATCGTAACGGTATCGCCTTGATGCGGCCCAAACCCTGGCTCCGGTTTCGCAAACTGCACCACCAATGTTTCGGCAATGCTCGCAAAGCGCAACTCGCTGCTCAGGGCGTGATTCCGAGACACACCAGCACTAATGTCTGGCGTCCATTGAAAATTGCCTGCCATGGTCCATCTCCTTCTGTAGGGCCGAGGGAGACGACAAGCGTTACGATTCAGGCTCTACCGATCACGGTTCCGCATCATCAAGCCGGTGTTCTTGGCTTGGAGGTCGCGCAGTCGCTTCCAGTCCGCCAACATCGAGCCTGGACCATCTCGGTCCTCGCCCTCGTCGTCGTCCCGTCCACGCCGCGCTCTCGTGCGGTCTGAGCCTCGCTCGATAACCCCGTCCATCGCTTCCCGATGGCGGTCCTTGTCCTCTCGAAATTCTCGGCTACTGCGTTTACTGCCTCGTAACATGGTCGCTGCTTCCTCCACGAGTAAACTGACCTGCTCCTCTGACGGCGTACTGCGAAACCAGGACTCGTCCTTCTCGCGTGCTACCATCTTCACGAGTCGGAGATCCTCTTTCCGCAACCCTTGTCGATCCAGCTCTTTCAAGGCTTCGGTCTCCGCCGCCTGCCGCCGCTCTTCCCGAGACCGGATCTCTTGCGAGACCTCCATGGACATATTCCGGCTGATGTCCTGAGCCGATAAGTCCTGATCTTGGTAAATGCGCGTAACCAGAGCTTCGTACACCTTGGCCGAACGATCCGGATCGTCAGCCGGGATTTTCTTGATCTCGGCTAAGATCGCCTCTTTCGCCAGTCGCGCCCGCTCAATCGCGGCATTCGTCCGCGCCGAGACTTCTTGGCGCGTCTCCTGCCGGCTTTCGAGACTGGCTAACCGGGCTTGCAGTTCAGCATTCTCGCGTTCCTGTCTCTCGAGTCTCGCTTGCGTCTTATCCCGTTCTGATTTCAACTCGTCGTAGGCCCGTTCCGCCTTCTCCGAGCGTTTGCCTCTTGGCCGGTCGTCGTCCAGGTCTTCGTCCTCAAAGTCCTGGCCGTCGACGATGTTCTGCTCGTCCTCGCCCTTCTCGTCTTTCTCATCAGCGACAGCGGACCCGCCTCCAGGCGAATCATTCCCGCTGATGCTCAACACCCGAACAGCATGAGCTGGGACCAGCTCAGCGGCGTATCCGGTTATGGCTCGTAACATTTGACTCATATACAGAAATCCCCTGTGTCACCGTGGAAGCGGCCCCTATATGGGGCAATCACACGGGTGAATGGTTAACAGTCCCCTTTCATCTTCTTCTTCGTCCAGAACGCACTCTTGATCGGATGCTTCTCGATGACCTTCACGCCAGGATCTTTCCCGCCGTTCGAGTTCTTCGAGGCTTTCGGCATTGGATAGGCCGATTTGTTCATCTTCATATCGTCGTACTTCATAATGGCTCTCCTTTCCCCTGCCGTCATGCGGCAAGCCTTAAATACCCAAGCTCACACGCGCTTTCTGCTGTGCGGCTTTCGCGGCAACCTCGTTCACCTGATCCATCGTCTGCCCCATCGCCGTGAGTGTCTCAATGACACCCATCGCCTTGGCTCTGGCCCACAAGACTTCATGATCGCCCGTATCCTGAGCCAGGATGAGCTCAATGTACTCTCGGAGCTGATCGCCAAAGGCTTCGACCAACGCCTTTCGACGCGGATCGGTCGGATCATGGAACAACGCACTCAAGTCCATCCCTTGCCGCTTCTTCGCTAAGCTCTGCACACGCTCGTCGGTCATGCTTCCCCTCCCCCACCTAATCCTGCCGCAGCCATGGCTTGCTCGGCCATTCCTTCCCCTGATCCCGGCGGCATCTCTCCACCTTCCCCACTCATCACTTGACCTGACGGATTCATGCCTTGCCCCTGCATCATCGCCATTTCAGCTTGCTGTTGAGCCATTTCGGCCTGCATTTCCTCATCGGTCTTAATCGCATCGCTCACGTCCATCGCGGCACCCAGCTTCCGAATCATCACGTTGTCTTTCGCAAACGGCTGAAACCGTGGCGAATCGGTCAGTTTTACGAGGTTGATGAGCCGATCGACTAACGCCGACTTCGCAAACAAGAGCGAGACCCCTCTGATTTCAATGTCCGTATCAGCGCGGACGGCCTTCATCCGCTCTTCAGGTGATAGCATGGCAATCTGTTGCAACAACTGTTCGTGCTTCGGTCCCAGCACTTGGAGATAGCTGGGGGTATCGTTTGGATCCCAGTAGGTCGTCAGAATGTCTTGCGCCATTTCGATCCAGCCCTCAGCGCCGTGCTCCACATCCCGGCCAATGCCTTCAAACACGCCCATCGCTTGTTGGGTCTTGAGTTCAACTTCACCCTTCGTGATATTCTTCCGGTCGCCCAGCTCACCCTTGAGGAGCTCCGTGACGAACACGCCGTTCTGGTAGAGGTTTCCACTCTCGCCCATCATCTTGTCGAAGACGGCCAGGAAGTCGCCGCCCATTTGGATCTCGGAATACGCCGACCCTTGCGCCCCTGACCTCTTCTTCTTAACGCAGCCAGGGTAGAGCTCTGTATCGTTCGGGTCCAAGAGCTTCGAGGTGTCGACTTCCATCGCTCCGTTCATAATGAAATTCAGCTTGTCTACCGTCATCGAGAGTAGGTTGTTCCGAAACTTCCACATCTTGAGCATGCCTTCGATCAGCGAGTACCCATGGAAGTTCCGAAGGTGCGGCAAGGCCGCAAATTGATAGATCGGCCAGCGAATCCTGGCAAACTTGGTCGGGACCGGACGTTTAATCACTGTCCGATTCGCCACGGTAAAACGCACGTTCGGATAGATGAGCTCCCCGTTATGATCGAGCACCCCGCCCCAGAACTCCTTGACAAACACCTGCGGGTTGAATCGGTGGGAGTAGTCGACCAATCCGCGCTTCCGCTGATCACTCCGTCTGTCCCAGGTCCCTTCATCGCCTTTATCTCGGAGACTCCCTCGGACGTTGGTGTAGAACCCCTTCTTCTCCCCTTCTAAGAGCGTGTGATACGGCACATAGTCTTGATGAATGCAGAAGAGGCCGGATTGGGCATCGCGAGACATTGCCTCGGGATCGCGCCGAATCTGCCACGGCATGAGCCGGCTCCAACGTAAGCCTTCGTTCCCATCGGCATCGACGCCCCAAATGCCTTTCATCGCCATGCTGGACCCGATTGAAAAGCTCATTTCCGTCATATCGGGGAAGTGATGCGTGGCCTTGGTGCGTTTCATCCAGAACCGGAGCGCGTCTTGCCAGAAGTTCGCCTTCGCCATGGCATAGGGGTTATCTTTCTGGTCTGTGGTCGCATTGATCCATTCCGGCTGATCGACAATAGCCTTCCTGACCAGCATCTTCGCTTGTATCACGGTTTGAAATGGCTCGTTCGTGGTCACCTTGGCCTGCCAGTCCTCTTTTTGGTTCAGCTCAGGCATTTCCCCTTCGTGAGCACTCCAGAGCTGTTCATCGAGCTTCATGCGCTTCTCTTCGACACGCTCACAATGCTTGACCGATTCTTCAAGATATTCGACCAAATGCCCATCGGAGAGTTCATTCGTCTGCTCGTCAAAGAGCTGATCGATCTCTTCATCAGGCAGATCACGCAGCTCTTCAATCTGCGCCATTAACTCCGCATCGGTAATGCCAAAGCTCATGCCCGGTAGAGCCCTCCCTTGAAATCGCGGTCTAGCTGATCGGCTTGAGCCGCCTGCCCCAGCTTCCCGAGGTCGATATCGCTAAAACATCCAGTGACAGGGGGATCACCGGCCTGGGATGCGTAATGCACCTTGGCGCAGTTCCGGCACTTCACCACTTCCCGACGATCGCCAATGCCACGGACCTCGATATAGCCCTGAATCCACACATGTCGCCCAAGTTCTCGTCGAATCGCTGCCATTTAGACCGCCTTGACGTTAAAAGGCCGAATCATTGGATCGTCCAGCTTGCCCAAGGTCACGAGGAGCCGACGCCGTAGCACCTCCGGTTGATAGCCCAGCATGTGGCAGATCCATTCGAAGCTCATCGCTTTTTGTGGGTTACGTTCATCGAGCAGCCATGTCATCGCTTGGCTTTTCTGTAACGAGTACGATTGTCGGGCATGCTGCCGATACCAGGCCGTCTCCCGCGAGACTGGCTTCTCTAACGGCTTGAATGTTGGCCGCACGAGGATGTCTTTTAAGGCTTGCAGCACCATCGCCGCGAGTAACAATCGTTCTGGCTCCACTTCCTTTTGTGGATTGCCATAGAAGCACTCACCGAGTTCGGAATCGATCTGAAGCATGTCAACGACATCCTTCTTCATCGTGGTCTAGTCGGTCGGTGGAGCAGGACGCACGCCGCCATACCGCGGCTCTGTCTTAGCTACCTCGACCCGTTCCTTGCGGACCGGGGGAATCTCAACCTCGAACTCGACGGCTTTCGCCTTCGTGACAATACGTGTAACTGGTTTGCGCTTCTTAGGAGCAGTCTGCGTCGGTGCCTGAACCGCCTTCACTGGCCTTTTTGGCGCGGCTTTCGTGGCAACTGGCACAGATCGGCTGAATTGAGTAATCTTGATCTTGTGCGGTTTGGCTTTGGCTGGTACGGCTTTCTTCTTCATCAACAACCCCATAAACGCAAAAACGACCTGCCAGATTCCCCGAAGGGAACCCAACAGGCCGTTCCTAGAACAATACGTCTGGATTAGGCTAGCTTAGTATTTGGGCTTTTTGCCTGATTTCTTTTTCATTATCGCTCCTCATCTTCCGTGAACCGCTTGACTTTGAACGTATTTACAATCCCACCTGTACCACAACTGATTTCAAACGTCAATATGACCTTGCCTTGAACGAGCGGGATCATAGCGAATTCCCGCTGAACGCGCTTCAAGAATCGCTCTGGGACTGAGGCGGTAGTCATAACTACTTCCTCATCGGCTTAAACCGGTTATCCGCCACCCACACCGTTGAGCCCTTGTGCATCACGGTATTGGAGAGGAGCCGATTGGTGGGGACTCCAGAGGTAAACGTCGTGACAAGGAACGATCCCGCATCAGAGACGTAGTAGACATACACCGTGCCGTTCGGAGCTGGCATCAGCATGTATTCGTGCGTGCCGTACTGGACAGGCAACTGTTGCTGCACAAAGCTGCTCCCGTTCCACTGCCAGCGATAGGCCCCGACCTTATTCGTGGTGAGGAAGACCGGATCGTCCACAATTTCATGGCCCGTTAGGTGAGAGGGAATCGCAAAGCTAGAGAGAATCGACCCGGCATTGTTTGCGTAGATGTAGACATAGGGCCGGTTAGCTGCTTTAGAGATCGCTCGAAACGCCATGGCATCCTCACGCTACAGGGATATGCTTCCATTCGCAGGCATACACATGCCCTCTCTTCTTATACACGCGAATCTCACGGGGGTCTAGGCCGACGATGACCATTGCTAGGTCTTTCCCACATCGTTCCAAATCATCTAGTAGCCGACAGTCTTTCACTGACGACGTAGCCCCTTTGGTCGGATGCGAGTGCACGAGCGCCAACGGTTCGCGATTCTGAATGCCGCAGAGAAAGATGTACTCATGGATGTTGATATGGAACTCATGACAGGGATCGCCAGCGGTATTCGATGTTTGATAGAACTTATCTCCACTGAACAACACGCCGCACATTTCCTGCGGAGATGCGTACTCGCTGCGCTGGAAGAGCAGATCAATGAGCGGTTGGCTCAACTCAACTGACGCAATAGCTCTTGGCTCGCCGCTTGGCGTCATGGTCCTCTCCTGGTATCTCCATTGGACGGCATTCATGCTCCGGGTCGAGCGTACTATCTCGCCAGGCCCCACAGGCCGAACAGATACTCAAGGCCCGCTCCTGAGTCAAGGGCTCTAGCGCGAGACGGATGGCTTGCTCAAGATCGTTGTTCATTCTGCTTCCGCTCGTCAATCTCCTTGAGACGCACCAGGATGGCGAGCTGATGATACTCCGGGTACCCTTGCACCGCTTCGGCAAAGACCTCTAAGGCGTATAACTTCCCCTCATCGAACCCTTGCTTATAGGAAGGGACTTGGTTCACGACTTCCCTTCCGGTCCCCTCCACGGTGGGACAACCAACCCTGGCGGAGGCGCGACAATCGTCGACGTCTTCTTGACCCCATCCTGGATATGCAGCACCGCTCGCTGCGTCTCCTTGGGCCTCTTGTGCCCGATTGAGGTAGATTTGAATGACCCTTCGCTTCTGCTTGGTGCCGAGACGGATCTTGAACATCGGTTAACACCCCATGAATACATGCCAAATGCCAATAATGACGAGGATCGGAGGCCCCACCACCGCCAGGACACCCATCCCTAGGATCCACAAGACGGCGATAGCCGCGAGCACCCATTGAATCGCGTCAGGGACGTGCGGCATGGTCGCTAGCCCACATAGACTGACGTGAGCATGGTTTGCGTCGATTCGTTCCCGGCTACGTCGTAGGAGGCCACGGTTACCCCGTAGACCGTCTTCCGCCGCACGCTCATCACCAACATCATCGACGTTGTTCCAC
>JAOUPN010000074.1 GCA_029879905.1 Nitrospira sp.
ATGGCTTGAGCAATGTCGTCAGGGCTCTGATCTTCGGCCGAAGGCGGGCCAAGGTCCGTTCCTCCTTGAAGATGCGGAGGTTGGCAAGGGCGACGGCACAGCCCAATGGGTTTCCGGTATAGCTGTGACCGTGGAAAAAGGATTTGAACTCCTCATATTTCCCCAGAAATCCCCGATAGATCTCTTCGGTCGTCAATGTCGCGGCCAGCGGCATGTAGCCGCCGGTCATGGTTTTACTGATAGCCATCAAGTCCGGTGTGATCCCTTCATGATGGCAGGCGAACATCTTGCCCGTGCGGCCGAATCCGGTGGCGACTTCATCGGTAATCAAGAGAACGTTGTATCTTGTGCAGAGCTCGCGGATCCGCCTGAGATAGCCCGGTGGGTGAATGATCATCCCCGCAGCGGCCTGCATCAATGGTTCGATGACCAAGCCGGCCAGTTCCCTGTGGCGGGTCTTGAGGAGTTGCTCGATCGGATCGAGACAGGCTATGCCGCATGAGGGCATGGTCAGATTAAGCGGACAGCGATAGCAGTGGGGTGGGTCTGCTTCGATCGTCGGAAAGAGCAGCGGCTTGAATCTCGCGTGGAAGACTTGGATGTTGCCGATGCTCACGGCTCCGATCGTGTCGCCGTGATAGGCCAGTTTCAAATGGAGAAAACTCTGCTTGGGACCGGCGTCAGGATGCCGCTGCTGCCAATATTGGACGGCCATTTTTAAGGCCACTTCGACTGCGGTCGAGCCGTTGTCTGAATAGAAGACGCGGGTGAGTCCCTTGGGTGCGATCTTGATCAATTCTCGGGCAAGTTCGATCGCCGGTGGGTTTGAAAGACCCAAGAAGGTGGAGTGGGCGATGTTATCGAGCTGCTGCTTCACGGCACGGTCGAGCGTCGGATGGTGATGGCCGTGCAGGTTGACCCAAATGGATGCGGTGCCGTCGAGATATTTCTTTCCCTCGGTATCGATGAGATAGGAGCCGCGACCACGCTCGATAATGATCGGATCTTCCTGCTCCCATTCCTGCATTTGCGTGAAGGGATGCCAGAGGTAGCGATGGTCCCATGCGCGCAGTCGTTTCGTCGATGGTCGTCGAGCCATAACCCTTCAAGAAGCGAGAAACGTAAAAAGTTCAACGTGAAACGAGGGGACTGACACCCTTCCCCGCGCTTGCGCGTGGTGTCTGTCCCCCTTCTGCACTTGCAGTGAGGGGTGAAGGAGTAAGGGGGGTGTTGAATTGAGAGTTGAGAGTGGAGAGTTGTGAGAGGAATCTGAAGTTTTGAGTGTTTAATTTTGAATGCTGAATTTACAGTCCCACTCCTCACATTCCGACTCTCAACTCTTCATTCTCAACTCTCAACTCTCCATTCAGCATTCCCCGATGCCCCTTGGACCTTGTCTCCTCGATCACGAAATACGACAGCATTGCCGATGTGCCGCGCCCATTGCGTTGCGGATTATACGGAGGGGTGATGACTTTGACAACCTGAGAGGCTCTTACTATAATGTTCCGATTTTTCAGCAGGATGCTGAAAAAGTCCGCCAGCGGCGTTCTCGCATCGCTGAGAGGCTCGATGTAGGAGGAGCAAAGGAAAGGTGCCTATCCGCTCGCATATGA
Organism: Nitrospira sp.; assembly: GCA_029879905.1. Lineage (GTDB taxonomy): Bacteria > Nitrospirota > Nitrospiria > Nitrospirales > Nitrospiraceae > Nitrospira_D. The sequence goes on from JAOUPN010000074.1 coordinate 1,617, forward strand.
TCGAAGCGAGCGGTTCAAGCAAAGCTTGGTATGTACCTCCTCGCCTCCTCGCTTGCTGCGGCCTTGCTGAACGGCCTTTTTGACCATCCTGCGGCTATTCGTATGTCATCAGTCATGTTTTCCGCTATCTGTTAGAAACGAGCCGAAATTTGCAAAGCCTTATACGCAATTTTTCGATTATCGCCCATATTGATCACGGCAAGTCAACTCTCGCTGACCGGTTTCTCGAAGCCACCGGCGCCGTCACCGCTCGAGAGGCCAAAGAGCAGATTCTTGATGCCATGGACCTTGAGCGGGAACGCGGCATTACGATCAAGGCCCATGCAGTGGCGATTCGGTACAAGGCAAAGGACGGGAAGACCTATGCCTTGCATTTGATCGATACACCGGGTCACGTCGACTTCACCTATGAGGTCTCCAGAAGTTTGGCCGCATGCGAAGGGTCGATTCTCTTAGTCGATGCGACGCAAGGTGTGCAGGCGCAGACGATCGCCAATGTCAATTTGGCGATGGCCAATAATCACGTGATTATTCCTGTGATCAATAAGATCGATCTGGCCAGCGCGGACCTGGACGGGACCAAACAGTCCATTTCCGAAGTGTTGATGCTGGAAGCGGACGGCGCAATGTTGATCAGCGCCAAGGAAGGACGCGGAGTGCCGGAGGTGTTGGAGGCGATCATCGAGCGAATTCCGCCTCCGTCCGGTGATCCGCAGGCTCCCTTGAAGGCCCTGATTTTCGATTCGTGGTTTGATAACTATCAAGGCGTGATCGTTTTGACCCGTGTGGTCGACGGCTCCTTGCGCCCCGGCATGAAAATCAAAGTCATGTCGAATAACCGCCTATTCGAAGTCATGGAAGTCGGCAAGTTCTCGCCGAAACGGGTCAAGCTGCCGGAACTGTCGACCGGAGAGGTCGGGTATCTCTGCGCCAATATGAAGGAAGTCGCGGACGTCAAGATCGGCGATACCATCACCGATGCGGCGCGGCCGGTTCAAGAACCGCTTCCCGGTTATAAAGACGTGAAGCCGTTGGTTTTTTGCGGGCTGTACTCCACCGATACGGCGAAGTATGAAGATCTGCGCGATGCGCTGGTGAAGTTGCAGCTGAACGACTCGTCCTTTGTGTACGAACCGGAGACGTCACTCGCGCTGGGGTTCGGATTTCGATGCGGATTTTTGGGCCTGCTTCACATGGAAATCATCCAGGAGCGGCTTGAGCGGGAATACGGACTGACCCTCATCACGACGGCGCCGACCGTCGTCTATCATGTGACGACGACCAAGGGCGAGATGGTAGAAGTCGATAATCCCGCCGATCTTCCGCCTCCCGGCAGTATCGAACGATTCGAGGAGCCGTTCATCTTGGTGACGGTCATCACTCCGGAACGCTACATGGGCGCCATTTTTCAGATCTGCCAGGAGCGGCGGGGCATTCAGCGGGGTATTCAGTTTCTCGATCCGACGCGCGTGGTGATCACCTATGAAATGCCGTTGAACGAAGTCATCCTGGATTTTTATGACAAGTTGAAGTCGCGCACGCAGGGGTATGCGTCGCTGGACTATGAAATGCTCGGCTATCGGGAGTCCGATCTGGTCAAACTTGACATTTTGCTGAACGGGGAGGCGGTAGATGCCTTGTCGTTCATTACGCACCGTGATCGCTCCTATCCACGGGGCCGTCAGTTGGCCGAAAAGATGAAAGAGCTGATTCCTCGACAGATGTTCGAAATCGCGATCCAGGCGGCGATCGGCAATAAGGTCATCGCCCGGGAAACCATCGGGGCGATGAAGAAAAATGTCACGGCCAAATGTTACGGCGGCGACATCACGCGTAAACGCAAGTTGTTGGAGAAACAAAAAGAAGGGAAGAAACGGATGAAAGCCGTCGGAAACGTCGAGGTACCTCAGGAAGCGTTTCTGGCGATTTTGAAGGTCGGTGAAGAATGAGTGCGGATCGGAACCAGGCGAACGACGACAACATATCCGACCCTTCCGACGGCGGTCCGCATCCCTCGCTGTCCGACACAAAGACACCGGGGAGCAGCGCCGACCAGAGCGGGCAGAAATCCCTCATTCGCGAATATGCGGAAGCGATCATCGTGGCCATCCTGCTGGCCTTTGTGATCCGGGTGTTTGTGGTACAGGCCTTCAAGATTCCATCCGGTTCGATGATTCCGACTCTGCTGATCGGCGATCATATTTTGGTGAGCAAACTGTCGTACGGCCTTCAATGGCCTACCGATTGCCAGCTACAAATGAATGTGCCGCCGGTCAATTGCTATACCTCTCAGACGTTGGTCGAGTTCGGAAAGCCGCAACGCGGCGACATTATCGTGTTTCGGTTTCCCGAAGACGAAGAAAAGGATTTTATCAAACGCATCGTCGGGACACCCGGCGATACGGTAGAGGTTCGGAATAAAGTGGTGCTGATCAACGGAGAGCCGCTTGACGACAAGGCCTTTACACAACGTATCGATCCCGGCATTATCGATCGCACGATCAATCCACGGGACAATTTCGGGCCGGTGACCGTCCCCGAGGAATCGTATTTCGTCATGGGCGACAATCGAGACCAGAGCCTCGACAGCCGGTTCTGGGGCTATGTACGGGAAGAAAAAATCCGCGGCAAAGCGTTCAGGATTTATTGGTCGTGGAACGGGCAGGGTAATTGGGCGGATTGGGTACGGTGGGAACGATTCGGTAAAGCCATTCAATGAATCCTGTCGGGAGGACTCCCTTGGCCAAGACCAACACCGGCGGCGGAAAGCCGCGGACACTTCGGCATTATGTCAGGCGGTTTCCCCATGCGTCGGTTCTCGTCGTCGGTGATTTGATTCTCGACCATTATGTCATGGGCAACGTCAGCCGGATTTCTCCGGAAGCGCCGGTGCCTGTGGTCCATGTCGGGTCCGAATCGTGGCGTCTCGGCGGCGCCGCCAATGTGTTCAACAATATCTTGGCGCTGGGAGGGAAAGCCGACATTTGCGGCGTGATCGGTGCGGATGAGAGCGGGCGGCTCTTGATGAAGGAGCTGGGCTCGAAACGATCCGGGCGCGGCGGCGTGGTCATCGACCACGGGCGTCCCACGACCAGGAAAAGCCGGGTCATCGCCCATAACCAGCAGATCGTCCGGTACGACATCGAGGGACGGCACGAACTCTCCGTCGCGCTTCGGCGCAGAATCCTCCGTTATGTCGAGTCGCGGTTGCGCGAACTGTCGTGTATCGTCATTTCCGACTATGCCAAGGGTGTCGTGTCGGCCTCATTGATGTCCGACATCATCAGATTGGCCGCTCTGCGCAAGGTTCCTGTCGTGGTCGATCCCAAAGTCGAACATTTCGGCTATTACCGCGGTGTCACGGTCATCACGCCGAATCACCTGGAAGCCACTCAGGCATCGGGTCTGCACGGCAATGATGATCAAACGATCAATGAAGCCGGTGCCATGATCCGCCGACGGCTCGGCTGCGGGTCGGTGCTTATTACGCGGGGCGAAAAGGGGATGAGTTTGTACGAAGACGACGGCGTCTCATGGCATCTGCCGACGCAGGCACGGCAGGTGTACGATGTCACGGGGGCAGGCGATACCGTGATCGGCACGTTGGCTTTGGCGCTGTCGACGGGTGCGAGCATGAAAGACAGCGCAATTCTGGCGAACCATGCGGCGGGCATTGTCGTCGGCATGGTGGGGACCGCCACGGTGTCTCCGGAGCAACTTTCGGAGGCCCTGGGACATGGATAGCTCCGCTCCGTCCGTCACCGTCGTGATTCCGGCCCGCTTCGGTTCTTCCCGCTTTCCGGGAAAGCCGCTGGTGTCGCTCAACGGCAAACCGATGATCCAGCATGTGTATGAACAGGCCATGGCCTGTCCGGCCGTATCCAATGTGTTGGTGGCGACGGATGACGATCGGATTAAAGAGGCGGTGGAACAGTTCAACGGGCATGCCGTCATGGTCACCGGGAATTATCGGACCGGAACCGACCGGGTGGCGGCGGTGGCGCGAATGTTCGTGGGCGATGTGTTCGTCAATCTGCAGGGTGACGAGATCCTGTTGAATCAAAGTTTACTGACCGATCTGATCGAACCGTTCATCCTGAGCGGTGAACAGATGGGGACGTTGAAACGGGTCATGGACACGACGGAGGATCTGCATAATCCGGCCGTGGTAAAGGTGGTGACGGACTCACGCGGGTACGCCATGTATTTTTCGAGGGCACCGATCCCGGTCGTCCGCGATGATTCGGATCACCGTGTCGTCGGGGGGCTCCATTATATTCACCTTGGAGTCTATATCTATAAGAAGGAGACTCTGTTGAAGTTTTCGGCGTTACCGACGGGGCTTCTGGAAGACGCCGAGAAACTCGAGCAGCTTCGGGCATTGCATAACGGAATGCGTATCAAGGTCTGGGAAACGAAACATGCATCGTTGCGGGTCGATCAGCCCGATGATGTTCCGGAGGTCGAGGAGAAATTACTGCAGTTCGAATTTCTTAAGCGCGAGATAGATCTCCGAAAGGCCAGGTCGAACCGATGAGGGTGCCAGGGAAAACCGTGTGGTGTGATCTCCGAAGGGGAATCGACCATGAGTAAATTTATTTTTGTGACGGGCGGAGTCGTATCGTCCCTGGGAAAGGGATTGGCTTCGGCGTCCATCGGCAATCTTCTTGAGAGCCGCGGCCTCAAGATCACGTTCCTGAAGTTGGATCCGTATATCAATGTGGATCCCGGCACGATGAATCCGTATCAGCACGGCGAAGTGTACGTGACGGATGACGGAGCCGAAACCGATCTCGATTTGGGACATTATGAACGGTTCACGTCGTTGTCGCTGACGAAGGAGAACAATTACACGACCGGCCGTATTTATCACTCCGTCATCACAAAGGAGCGACGAGGGGATTATCTCGGCGGAACGGTACAGGTCGTCCCCCATGTGACGGATGAGATCAAACAGACCGTCATGCGTATTTCCAGGGGGATGGATGTCACGATCGTCGAAATCGGAGGGACGGTGGGCGACATCGAAAGTCTGCCGTTTCTCGAAGCCATCCGGCAGTTGCCGTACGACGTCGGACGCGACAATGTGCTGTATGTCCATCTGACATTGGTGCCCTACATCGGCGCCGCCGGCGAGTTGAAAACCAAGCCGACGCAGCATTCGGTCAACAAACTGCGCGAGATCGGTATCCAACCCAATATTCTGTTGTGCCGCACCGACCGGTATTTGCCTCCGGAGCTCAAGGGCAAGATCGCCATGTTCTGCAACGTGGAAAGAGACGCCGTCATCACCGCCAAGGATGTCGAAACGATTTACGAAGTGCCGATCGTGTTTCGCAAGGAAGGCTTGGACGAGTTGATCGTTCGGCAGTTGCACATGGAGACCGGGCAGCCGAATCTTCGTGAATGGGACGCCATGGTGCAAAAAATCAAACGGCCCAAACACGAAATCTCCGTGGCGCTTGTCGGGAAGTACGTCGGGCTTAAGGAATGTTACAAGAGTCTCGGTGAAGCCTTGGTCCACGGAGGCCTTGATCATGAAACCAAAGTCAATGTGACATGGGTCGAGTCCGAGGATCTTGAACGGATCGGGCCGGAGCGGATTTTACGCGAGGCCGACGGTATTCTGATCCCCGGCGGATTCGGGGTGCGTGGGATCGAGGGCAAGGTCCGGGCGGTTCGATATGCTCGGGAGCGGCAGGTACCGTTTCTCGGCCTGTGTTTGGGCATGCAGTGCGCGGTGATTGAGTTCGCACGCAACGTGGCGGGGTTGGCCGGTGCGAACAGCGCGGAATTCGACGAGCAGTCGCCCCATCCGGTGATTCACCTCATGCCCGATCAGCATGGCGTCAACGATAAGGGCGGTACGATGCGCCTTGGGGCGTATCTGTGCAAACTCGGCGAGGGGACGTTGGCCCAAAAAATGTACGGCGTGGGAGACGTTCGCGAGCGCCACCGTCATCGGTATGAGTTCAACAATGCCTATCGCGAACAGCTGACGGGGAAAGGCTTAGGATTGAGCGGTCTATCTCCTGACGGCCGGTTGGTTGAAATCGTCGAACTGAAGGATCACCCGTGGTTTTTGGCGACACAGTTTCACCCGGAATACAGTTCTCGGCCGCATCGGCCGCACCCCCTGTTTAGTGGGTTTGTCGGGGCAGCGCTGCGGAAGAAGCTCGGACAGTAGTACGGAAGGTCGAGGCTGAGGCTAAGGTCAAGGGGATGAGAAGGCTGAGGTTAAGGCTCAGGCTAAGGTCAAGGGGATGAGAAGGCTGAGGTCAAGGCTGAGGCTAAGGTCAAGGGGATGAGAAGGCTGAGGTCAAGGTTAAGGTTAAGGTTAAGGTCAAGGGGATAAGAAGGCCGAGGTTAAGGATATGACAAGAATGAACCTGCGCTGCATAGTTTCCGACTCAACCTTAGCCTCAGCCTCGACCTTCGCAGTCTTAGCCTCAACCTTGACCTTAACCTGAGCCTGGGGCAAAGCTATGGCGCATCTTGTTGACATCGGTTCCTTCAAAGTCGGACAAGGGCAACTGCCGTTTCTGATCGCCGGTCCATGCGTGATCGAGAGCGAACAGCTGGTGATGGATACGGCGGGACGGATCGCCGAGATCACGAAGTCGCTGGGGATGCCCTATGTGTTTAAGTCATCCTTTGACAAGGCCAATCGTACGTCGATCGCGTCCTATCGCGGTCCGGGTTTAGAACAGGGGCTGGCAGTGTTGGCGAACGTAAAGCGACAGCTTCATATTCCTATTCTCACGGATGTGCATACCGAAGAGCAGGCAAGGGAGGCAGGCGCGGTGGTAGATGTCCTCCAGATTCCTGCGTTCCTGTGTCGGCAAACGGATTTGTTGGCTGCGGCGGCAAAAACGGGCAAGGTGGTGAATATCAAGAAGGGGCAGTTTCTTTCGCCGGTCGAGATGGGGCAGGCGGTCAAGAAGGTGGAGGAATGCGGGAGTCGACGCGTGATCCTCACGGAACGGGGATCGTCCTTCGGATATAATAACCTTGTCGTGGATATGCGGTCTTTTCCTATTATGCGGCGGTTGGGTTACCCTGTCGTGTTCGATGCGACGCATAGCGTCCAACTGCCAGGCGGCGGAGGGACGAAGTCCGCCGGCCAACGCGAGTTCGTGGAGCCGCTGGCTTGCGCGGCGGCCGGCGCCGGTGTCGACGGATTTTTCATGGAGGTTCACCCGAATCCGGACGATGCTTTGTCCGACGGGCCGAACATGGTACCCTTGCACCAGTTGCAAGGGCTCTTGGAGCGAGTGTTACGCATATGTCACGCGACAAAACCGATAAGCTGAACGCCGGTGTGCCGACCGGGGCCTCTCCTGTCTCCAGATCAGCCAAACGGATGGGGATTTTGGAGGACGGCAAACGTGTGCTGGACATCGAGGCTCGTGCCGTCCATGCGTTGGTCGATCGGATGGACGAGTCGTTCGCCAAAGCAGTGGAACTGTTGCATGCATGCAAGGGAAAAGTGGTCGTGACCGGAATGGGAAAGTCCGGTTTGATCGGTCAGAAGATCGCCGCCACGCTTGCAAGTACCGGGACCTCGTCGTTCTTCCTCCATCCTGCCGAGGGTGTGCACGGTGATCTCGGCATGTTGGCTCGCCGCGATGCGTTGATCGCCATCTCCAACAGCGGTGAAACACAGGAGTTGCTGCAATTGTTGCCCTATGTGGAGCGCATGGGGATTTCAGTGATCGGCATGACGGGTCGGACGGCCTCCACGTTGGCAAAGAACTCGACTGTGGTGTTGGATGTCTCGGTGGAGGAGGAAGCCTGCCCGTTGGGGTTGGCTCCGACGGCCAGTACGACCGTGACCTTGGCCTTGGGGGATGCGTTGGCCGTCGCACTGTTGCAGAAGCGCGGATTTAAAGAAGAGGACTTCGCGCAATTTCATCCCGGCGGCACGCTGGGACGCCGGTTGCTGGTCAAAGTCAAAGATGTCATGCATGCCGGAACGGACATTCCGATGGTTCAGGCCTCCGTAGGAGGTATGGCGGCCATACTGGAGATGACGGAGAAAAAGCTCGGCATGACGACGGTCGTCGATCAGGACGGTGGGCTGGTCGGCGTGATTACGGACGGCGATGTGCGGCGGTTTCTCCAGCGCGGAACGGATGTCATGAAGACGACGGCGAAAGAATTGGCCTCGTCGAATCCGAAAACCATCGGCCCGGAGGATTTGGCGGCAAAAGCCGTAGAGTTGATGGAACGGTTTTCGATCACGACGCTCGTCGTGACGGAAGGTGAACGGAATATTCTCGGCGTGATCCATCTCCATGATCTGCTGAAGAACGGGATCGTATGAACCGCGTGTTGGAAACATGGAAAGAAATCGGCCAGGATTCGCTCAATGTCCCCAACCTGCTCACGGTCGGCCGCATCTTTCTGATTCCGGTATTCATCCTTGTCTTTATCGAGCCGACGCCGGATCGGTCCATACTTGCCGCCGGCATTTTCACCGTGGCGGCGGTCACGGATCTGTTGGACGGATATATCGCCAGACGCACCGGTCAGATCACCAAATTGGGAAAATTGCTCGATCCGATCGCGGATAAATTGTTGGTGCTGTCGGCGTTGATCCTGCTTATGAGTGTGGATCGCGTGAGCGCCCTCATCGCGATCTTGATCATCGCGCGGGAAGTGGCGGTGACCGGCATTCGGGCCATTGCCGCGGGCGAACGGCTGATTATCGCAGCCGAGACGACAGGGAAGTACAAGATGGCGTTGCAAGTGGTCGCCATCGTCCTGCTGATTTTGGAAGGAACCGGGTTGGCCGAACTGGGCAATATGCATCTGGCCGGTACGGCGACGCTGTATTTGTCGGTGGTCCTCGGTTATATTTCCGGCGGGCAGTATGTGTGGAGTTTCTGGAGGCAGGTCGTAGCCAAAGGATTTTGACCGACGACACTATTGTGAGTACACTCGCCTCGCTCATTCAGGCCTGTCGGCTGCTTTCCATCCCGCTTCTATTCATGGCTTGTCAGGAGAACGGGCCGCCTCCGCAGACACAGGCCTATCCCTATTCGAGTGCAACGACGACGGGCGGATGTGAGTCAGGGGCCCGACCAGGCCAGGCCGGTATCAGCGACGGTGATGAGTCACCGAACGGTCTTCGCTATCACGTGCGTACTCCGTCCAATTACGATGCCACATTCGCGCATCCTCTCCTCATGGTTTATGCTGCGGCCGGTCATGACGGAAGAGCCTCGGAGCGGATGACCGGCCTTACTCCCATGGCGACCGGCGCCGGATTTATCGTGGCCTACGTCGACCATCAGCCCCTTGGGATTTCAACCGTTGAACAGCTCGGCACGGTTCCCGACATGATCGCGGAAACGTGGTGTATCGACCGGAGTCGCGTGTTTGTCACCGGTCATTCCGACGGCGGAACGGCGTCGCTTGCCCTTGCGGTACTTGACCGGACGAAGCACCTGCCTGCCGCGATTGCCCCAAGCGCTGCCGGATGGACCGGCAAGGATTTGGAGGCCTATCAATGCCGCGATCCGATTCCGGTCATGGTGATGCATGGAAAGAACGACCGGCTCTTTCCCGGGTGGGGTGCTCAATCAGCGGCGTGGTGGGCTTCCTGCAACCACTGCGATGTGACGAAGACCGTTGAGATCGAAGGCGGGTGTGTCGCCTACAGGAATTGCGCCGCGGGCGGCGCAACATTGTATTGTGAGGGGGCAGGTGGGCATCGTGAGTGGCCTAGCGTGAATCGCGTGCTGATCGAATTCTTTACACATCCGGAGAAGTTCCTCTGACCAAATGCCGATTTGGTGTCCGTGTGTCTGATGGGGGAGGCCGTGTGATGCCGCGGCTGCGGAATTTTTCAAAGATAGGTGGAAGGGTCTGATGGATTTGTCCGGACTGACATGGGCCTTTGTCTTGGTCGGCTATCTCTTGGGTGCGGTGCCGTTCGGTGTCGTGATTTCCAGGATCATGGGCTTGCCGGATCCTCGCACGGTGGGCAGTAAAAACGTAGGATTTACGAACGTGCTGCGCGTTTCCGGTAAGACCGCCGGCATCCTGACCCTGATCGGCGACATGGGGAAGGGATGGGTCATGGGGTATGCCGGGTCCTCATGGTATCAGACGGAATGGGCGGTGTTGGTGATTGCGCTCGCGCCGTTTCTTGGACATCTCTTTTCACCCTTTCTCAGATTCAAGGGCGGCAAGGGCGTGGCGACGGCGCTTGGGTCCGTTCTTGGCGTAGCGCCGATGATCGGTTTGCTTCTATTGTTTGTGTGGATCAGCGCGGTCGCGCTTTGGCGCTATTCCTCAGGTGGTGCGCTGTCCGCCTTCGGCTGCTTTCCGATCATCGCCGCGTTGATACATCCTACGGGTCCGTTTCTACTGTTCTCAATCCTTGTGAGCGGGCTGATCGTGGTCAAGCACAAGGGCAATATCACTCGGCTGTTGCAAGGGACAGAAACCAAAATCGGTCAGCGGAAGGTCTAGGCCGCTGAGGCAAGACGATTCATTATGACGGCGCCATGTCGTTCGTATGTCCCTTTTGGAGTTTCGGGTTTCGAGTTGCGTGTTTCGATCGGCCGGTTTCACGCTTCAAGGGGCAAGGCGCATCTCGAAGTGCTGAGTGCTGAGGACTGAGACGGATGAAGAAGGTTCAGGTTGAGGCTAAGGCTAAGGGTACGAGAAAAGAATCATCCGGATACTTTCCCTCGCCACCGTTTCGGGGGTGAGGGGAAGGGTGAGGGGGATCAGAAAGGGCTGAGGACTGAGAGGGAAGTGCTGAGAAGCGAGTGCTCGCCTCGATGAGCGGGCGAAGCGGGCTGAGATAAACCAATAACTAAAAACTCACAACTTCACACTCACAACTCTCCACTCTCAATTCTCAACCCTCCACTCAGATCCCTTCTCAATAACTCAGCTCTCAATCCTCCACTCAAATCCTTTCCCCTAACTAAAAACTCACAACGAAAGACTCATAACTCAGAAGTCTCCAGTCTCCATTCTCCACTTTTCACAACTCAGCACTATCCCCATCCTCAACAGCTGAAGCGCCCATTATCCTCCAGAATTCCGCAGTTGAGTTTAACGTACGAAGGGTTGCAGAGATTCCGGTACGTACCTCGTGCAGGAATCAGGCGCCCGGCTGTTGGCCTTGTGTCATTTCGAATGGAATGAGAACTCTGGACGCGCGGGATGCCGAAGGGATTGTTCCTGTTGGTCGAAATGACATGCAACGAGCCCCCATTGTGTTCTACTGCGGAATTCGGGGTTATCGGATTTCGTGGAGTTTCATCAGATTTGTTCCACCCGGATGGCCGATTTGTGTTCCGGATAGAATCACGATCTTTTCTCCGGCCACGACGAGTCCTTCTTCTTTCAATCGGCGTTCTGCTTCGTCCACGCGTGCGTCGGTCTGTTCGATCTGTGGAATCGTATGAGGGCTCACACCCCAATAGAGCGCCATCTTCTGTCTGACGGCTTCGCTCGGTGTAAAAGCGATGATAGGGGCGGTCGGTCGTTGCTTGGATATCAATCGAGCGGTCGCGCCTCGTTCGCTGAAGGCGACGATCGCGCGTGCGGCGATCGATTGCGCTGCGGTAAACGCGGCGGCGCACACGGCTTCCGGAAACGGCAGCTGTGGCTTGTCGCTTCGGCGTCGGTGCGGCATGCCGGGCTCTGCCGCTTCCTCTGCTGTTCGAATAATGCGATCCATGACCTGTAGGGATTCCAGCGGGTGATCGCCCATAGCCGTTTCGGCGGACAGCATCACGGCGTCGGACCCATCAAAGACGGCATTGGCGACATCGGAGGCTTCGGCTCTGGTCGGGCGGCGCGCATGGGTCATCGATTCCAGCATCTGTGTCGCCGTGATGACGATGCGACGGCGACGATTGGCCGAGGCGATGATGCGTTTCTGCAGAATCGGTACGGTTTCCGGTCCCATCTCGACGCCGAGATCGCCTCGCGCGATCATCAC
>JAOUPN010000339.1 GCA_029879905.1 Nitrospira sp.
AATTGTGCGGGTCCGACCGGCTCGGTGTGAATCGTTGCAGCCAGGTCCTCGCGCGTCAGCGCTCGGTACCCGTGGAGAGACAGATACATGGTGATGAGCAGGGCACCGGAAACCAGGCAGACCAGGGCGGACAACATATGGAAGGACAGACGTCCGAACCGCCGCTTGCGAGCCGAGGCCAGCCCGGTCAGCAGGAACAGGAGTCCCAGTAAGCCGAGTCCTGCGGCAATATAGGTCAGCTCGTCGGCCATCCCTCTTCCTTCTGCGGAATCATCTATCGAACCGGCATGATTCGATCAAGTCTACCAGACGATTCGCTCTGAAGCGGTGTGTCAGGGGCTGGGAGGCGATCGGATCGTATAAGGGGGTGAAATCAATCGACTTTCTGTTCCGTCCCTCCTGTGCATGCCCCTTATATCGTATGGGGGACCGTCCTCGGCGGTGTCCTGTTCGCACGGATAGGGAGGGATTCTGTAACGCTTGAATGATGGATTTCTGCCGAATCGTCATCCTACACTTAGCTCCCTCCCCCTCAGTACCAGCTATACTTACCGATGTGGTGTCCCGATGCACGAATCTCCTGCACCAAGAGCGCATGGAACCAGTGAAACTCTGCCGTCGGACAGCGCGGCGGTTGGGGCTGGAGTCAAGCCTCAACCCACGCGGCCGGCCTCCGGGGCGCATGAAAAAGTAGAATGTCCCCTTTTCTCACTCCAATGTAGGTGTCAAGAATGCTGACTGTTGAAATTCGCGACGCTGAAAAGACAGCTTCTGGCATGGCTGAAGTAGAAATCTTCTGTGATGCAAATGGGCTAGCAATGCTGAGCAGACAATTAGAGCACTTGCAGAAGGGAGTGACGCACGTTCATCTTATGACACCTGCATGGGCAGGCCAGGAATTAGGAGAAGCAACTTTTGGAGAGGGAACGCAATTAATACACCACCTTAAAATAACTAAGCTTCCAACGTAAGTGTGGGAGAAGAAAACAGGACATTCTGAGCGGCCCGGGTTTGACGGACACCTCAAAAGGGGGCACGATAGCCCCGGAGGAGGTGCGACATGGGCCAATGACGACGATTCACACCGGAATTTAAACGCTAAGCGGTGCAGTTGCTGAATGCGAGTGGGAAGAAAAAGGGGACATTCTTCTTTTCTGTGGAACCCGCCTCCCAGATTCGGTCGGCTCGTGCCATGCCACGCACCGCTCGGGCCTCGGTCGAGGGGCTCTGCACCTGCGTACTCAATCTTGGCAATGCACGGGCCGAGAGTTTTCGGAAGCCAGACGACTATTGCATAACAACTAGGGGACCGGAAGGAATCATCTTGCCGCCAGAGTCGGATAGTCGCTGTAGCCGTCAGGTCCACCTCTATACAAGCGATCGACATTCACCTCGTTGAGTGGAGCCTGTGCCGCGAATCGTTCCACCAGGTCAGGATTCGCGATATAGGGACGTCCATACACGATGGCATCAGCCTTATTGTCGGTCAGCGTAGCCTCACCACTCTCACGGGTATAACTACCGTTGCTCATCAGTACCCCATCGAAATGGCGGCGGGCCAATGCCAAAATAGCCTGCTCCTGAGGTAATGCGTGATTCTCATGCCGTACTTCGAGGAAGGCGATTCGGCGTCGATTCAATTCTGTCGCCACAAAAGTCACCAGCGCATCGGGCTGGTTCTCGGTCATGTCATTGAATGGGACGAGCGGCGAGATCCGCACCGCAACATGCCCGGCGCCCCAGACGTCGATTGCGGCATCGGTCACCTCTAAGAGAAAACGCGCGCGGTTTTCGACGGATCCGCCATAGGCGTCTGTACGCCTGTTGACGCCGTCTCGGAGAAAGTTGTCGATCAAATAGCCATGGGCACCGTGGATCTGCACTCCATCAAAGCCGGCCAGTTGAGCATTTCTCGCAGCGAGGCGGAACATCTCCACGTATCGGGGAATTTCGTCTTGGTGGAGGGGGCGGGGGACTTCATAGGGTCGAGGGCCATTCGGAGTCGACGTCACACCTTCGCGAATTGCGACGGCACTGCTCGAAACCGGCTGCTCTCCGTCGTTCAACGAGGAATGTGCCGCGCGTCCGGGATGCCAGATTTGCATGAAGATACGTCCGCCCTTGGCATGGACTGCGTCCGTCACCTGGCGCCATCCTGCCACATGTGCGGGGCTATAAATGCCGCCTTCGCCCATAAAGGCACAGGCGTGGGGATCGACCATGGTGCATTCGGTGATGATGAGTCCGCTAGAGACACGTTGTGAATAGTAGTCCACCATCATATCGTTGGGAATGTGTGTGGACCCGGCCCGTGCGCGGGTCAGGGGGGCCATGACGATGCGATTGGGCAAAAGCAGGTCTCCAACTTGGAGGGGGGTAAGCAATGTCGGCATTGTTGTTCCTTGTAGAGTAGGTGAATGTGTCAGCGAGCAAACTTATAGGCGAGGCGACCGACGAGTCAAGGCAAGTGCATCGGACGCATGAGGAAAATCTGTGTGCGTTGGAAGATGTGAAACCTGAGGGAATCGTATGAAGTGAGGGGGCAGGACCTGACGAACAGTCATGTCCTGTATGGTTATGGTAATGAGTCCGCCATCGGAAGCCGGTCCAATGGCGGATTCATCGCCGATCAAAGAAGACGGAACCTGCTCACTTCTGTTCGATCTGAATGTCTACGTTCGTTCCATGGATGAGTGTGTTGTACACCGGCGACAGTGCGGCATAGCGTCGGAGCTTTGCCAAATTATCCGTGTCGGTTTTGACTTTGAACGTCACGCGGATGTCCGTATATCCTTTCGGTACCGTGGCGTCCAATCCCAGGAAGCCGCGCAAATCGATATCCCCTTCCAGCCTAGACTCCAACTCCTCGATATGGATTCCGTTCACGGCGGCGTGGGCGACCATCCCGGTCGTCACGCAGCTGGCGAGGGCGGCGAGCAGGATCTCGACGGGATTGGCGGCTTCGTCTTCTCCTGCCAAAACGGGCGGTTCGTCCGCATGGATGTGAAACTCCTGTTTGTGTGACATCTCCTGCTTGGCCCCGAAGAAATCTTTGACGGTGGTGCGATTTTGACTTCCGTCGATCCATGTATTGGTTGCGCGAAAGCGGCATTTTGCGAGTTCCGGATCCGCTTGAATGGCACTGACGGTTCCCTTCAAGATTTCCAAGTTGACACCGTTGATGTGTTGAACGGTTGTGTTCGTTGGCATGGCGTCCTCCTTAAGAGATAAAGGTGATGGTCGATTGACGACCTGTTTGTTCATTGAGTAGAAAAGCTGTGAATGATTCTGACTTCATCCATCAGTGCCGCCTCGAGTCGGCTGCTTTCTATCTCTTGATGTATAGGTGATACAGCAGAATCCATGCCGTCACGTTTGGTCTTGAAAACACCAATGATTGGAATTGGTTGCGAGATGTTCGTCTCAGAAGCCTTCGTGAAAACTGAGAATTCACGAGAAATGGCAAAATGTATTTGCGAGATTTCGCAAAAGGAGACTCTTGGCGTGGATGACGGCAAGTCCAACAGGAACTTCGGGAGGTCTTCGCGCCTGGATCGTCAGGCCCTCTCCCAGGCTAAGCAATGGGTGGGTTGGTCGGTATTGAGTAAAGGGGGCGGATACTTCATGGTCTGTTCAAGCCTAGATGATGTGAGTTGATCTGTTTCTTGCCTGACAGCGCCACCGGTGCGCGCATGTTACGAAAGGCATGGTGTTGGATGTTACGGTGAAATAACTTGTCTAGGGGGAGAGGGCATCATCGCACGGGGCTCTCTTTCGAGCCGTACCGGATGAGAGCAATTATGTTGTGCCTTCGTTCGGAATTTTCACGATCATTCCGCAGTGCTTACAGTGGATCGCATCCGCATCGTGACGGCTGAGGCCGCAGTAGGGACAGTCGACATGGAGTTTTGCCGGGCGAAATATGACTTGGATGAGACGAATGAACAGCGATACGCCGAAAATCATGATCGCAACAGAGAGCAGCCGGCCTGAAGTACCCGGGAGCGTAATATCCCCGAATCCTGTCGTCGTCA
>JAOUPN010000340.1 GCA_029879905.1 Nitrospira sp.
AGTTGTTGACACGTTTGGGGCTCAACCGGCACGGCCAAGTAGCTCATCGTGATCAGTCTGTCACCCCGGCGCTTGGCGACTCTGCGCAATATGGCCTCGAATCAGAGTAAGTCCTGTCAGGCGTTAATTCACGAGTTGTTAGAACAAGCCTTGTCCTGTGCCGCGTGAAGTCGAAGTTTGCACAGTTGCGCGTGAGTGACCTGACTCAAGCAGAAAAGGCTCCCGACCTCATTGATTTAAGATCCCTCAACGACGGTCCAATCAAAAGCGTAGTGAAGTTTCTTCCTGGAGTGGTTCTGTAACGTTCCATACACGTCATAGCGATTGCGTTTGGGGTGTTTGACCCCTTCCACTTGTTCCAGTATCTTTCACTGCCATGGAGATAGACGCTATTAGGACTTCTGTCCTGAAGGGCAACTTCTTTGTCACGGATCATGCAATTACGGAAGGATTCAAAGATGGAATCAGTGTGGGCGATATGCTGCACGTCATCCGGACAGGGAAGATTATTGAACGGTATGTAGAGCGGAAGAGGTGTCTGATCTATGGACGCAACGCCGATGCGATTCCTGTTCACGTTGTGGTAGACTGCCGGGAAAGCCGGTTCATAGATATTGTCACCACATATGTTCCCCAACGCGACCAATGGATAAAAAACCAAGTTCGAAAAAAACGAAAGCGATAGGCAGCAAAGCCTGTCCTGAATGCGGCACAGCTATGCGCCGAGGAAGAACCACCTTGCATTTTGAACGCGGCGGGTTTTATGCCGATGTGGAAAACGTTACTGCGATGCTCTGCAGCCGTTGTGGGATGAGAAGTGTCCCCGGCAAGACGGCCCTCAAGATCAGCGAAACGGTCGAACGGCTGTTCCGCGCCGGCAAAGATCTCGATATGACCGGCATTTCCTTCCATAAGCTTGCCAGCTAAACGTTTCTACTAACCCCTAGCCACTGTGTTCAACTGAATCACCGTATCACTACGCGCCGTTGTTATAGGTTTTGAATTCAGAATGTCCCTCTTTTCTCTGCCCGACCGCCATTGAATTGGGGAATGGATGGACAATCAAACAATGGCCGTATTCCCTTTATAGGGCTAATACTTATGGATGAACATATTGGGTGAACCAATCGCGAAAAGCGTCGCCCTCTTGGGTACCTGTGTGTGCGAGTGTTACCCCATACGCTCGCTTAACTGCTGAATCGCTTGAATAGGGAATCAGCTCGTTCAGTATCCATTTGAGTCGTTCGTCCTTCCAAAAGCTGCCAACCAAGATCCGAAGCAGAGCTTCAGGATCTCTGGTTGCGGCATCTACTTTCGCTCCGTGCTGTAGCAATATACGCACGCATTGCACATAGTCGTGTATGGGTGGCGTCGGCGTGTTGGGCCCGGAGTAGAATCCTGAGCTGGAGGCGTCCAACAATGCAGTCGCGTCGTCTGAGCCTTTCATATTTGGGTCAGCTCCAAGAGCTAGTAGTTTCTCTACCAGTTCTGGATCGCCTCGTCGAGAAGCACTTCTGAGTGACATGTCGGTTTTCGGATCTGCGCCGTTTCTCAGCAGTAAGTCGATCACTGACTGAGGGGCATCACCAAGTATGAGAAAATTGAGAAGGCTGACATCATGGATGTTCCTGACGTTACCGCTGGCACCCTTCTCAAACAAGAGCCTAGCAATTTCTTCCTCGTCGGCCCCCCAACTGCTGTGCCAGAGCTGTGCGATCGCGGTAAACCCGTTCAGGTCGCGGGCATTTGGCGATGCGCCGTTGGAGAGTGCTTCGCGGACATCATTAATATTATGTCTGCGAACTGCCATGAATAGATCTACATCCACATCGCCGGTGGGGTATGCCTCGAAAACCGCTGTTTCCAGATTCTGAGGTAATGTGGAGAACTTGAAAGTTTTCTCTATTCTCATTGGCAAGAAAACAGTATCAGGTGTCGCCAGAATCCTGATCGACTGGGTGCGCTCATCGAAACGGATTCGATGGATGGTACGGCTCTGTGAAAGACAGGTAGCGAAGCGCTGATCGCTAAGCAGGACCTTGCCATTCCTGGTTACTGCTGCGGAGATCACTGGTTCTGCTGCACCGCACTGCCCCATGACTCTAGCGTTGAATATGTGAGGGGCGATGGTGATGTGGTACAAGGCTTTCCCGAGGCGGCATTGAAAACGCTCGGTACTTGCAGGGACGCGTAAGGGTTGCGTCTCTGAATCGTCGAACTTGGTAAGTGCCCCAGGCTGGATGCGATGCTCTACGACACCAGCTTCGGGTGGATCAGTGCCGGGCGCATTCCATTCATGAATGCTTAGGGTCTTGTTCTGAGAATTGCATGTGACCACATACTCATATGACCCTAAATTTTCCGGAGATGGACTTGGAATGGTCTCTGCTAGGTTAGCAAGTTCCGCGATGCGAGCCTCGTACAGCTGTTTTACGCATTCCATGCTGTCACAAGAATTTCGCTGTCTAATCCATGTTTGTTGTTCAACTCTTTGAGAATCGGAGAGGCCTGCTCTCCGTGCAGCTCTGTACGTAATCGCTAGATTCTTATCGAGGTTCGATAGTTCCGTATCCGCGCATATCAGTTTTTCGACAGGTGACGTGGCTTTTGTGCAATCGAAGCTGGCGGCAGATGCTTCTAGGGAAAGGCCAAAAACAAGAAATGTCAGACACGGTGTTGTCCTGGCCCAAAGCCGATTTGTATAGTCTATCAATTTGGCAAATTGGGTTGTACGCCAGTATTTGGGACAGTCGTCCGTCAGGATCGAGGAGGGTCTGGATTGGGTGTCGTAATTGAGTTGTGTTGGCATCATCGCATCTAATTATTCAATTGCTGGCAACATTTCTGTATAGCACGGTAACCTTATCACCATGTCGTAGGCTCGTCCATTTGGATCAAATACTTGTTCGGTGCGCCTACTGTTCCATTGACTTTGATGGCCGGCAGGTTCGCTGATCTTAGGCGAGCCTCGGGTGGAAGGGATGGGCATGGAGGGTTCGCTATGGCGCCATATGCTAGTCCAGATGCCAAAGAGATGCCATAGCACTGTTCTTCTGGTCCGGTAAGGCCGATGATGTATAAGCACCAGGGCAGCTTCAGTATTCGATGGAGGGAAATTGGTCGGACGGGGACAGACCTCACGCGCGGACCCGTCTCGCCCGGCGGCTCGCCGAGGCGGGCGCGGGGAAGGGGGTCAGTCCCCAAGGCTTCTGCCGAAGGCGACGGCGAGCACTGTTCGAGGTTCCGTTCGGATGAAATCTGGAACGGAATGAGTTGCACAGCCAAGCGGCGGCCAGGTGATGCGGCTTTCCCCCACACCCGCCAACGCAGTACGACAAGTTTGTGACGCCGTAAAGGGCCACACGATGGGTGTCTGACGGTGGATTGGCGAAAGGTGACGTGCGGCGGCGAGGTGTCGCTCAAGATATAAGTGGGGGCCACTGTTGTAAAGCCGTGGGGCTCCACAGGAGCACGGAGCCCAATTATCCGAACAGATCCATCTGCGATGGTTGGGGGGATTCGATCTGGAGTGACGAGGCTTGGGCTGGTTTGTCGGGCGTTGGTTCAGCGGGTTTGGCGTTCTTGTCGAGGAATTCCTTCAGCTTCTTGAAATCCTCTTTCAGCACCGGCAGCAAGTTGCCTTGATGCAGGGCTGCGGCCGGATGCAGCAGAGGAAAGAGCACGAAGTCTTTCAGGTAGAAGGCTTGAGCTTTGACTTTGGTGATGCCGACTTTGCGCTGCAACAAGGTCTGAGTCGCCCAGTTGCCGAGCGTGCAGACGAGGGCCGGCCTAATGAGTTGAATTTGCTGTAGCAGGAACGGCTTGCAGGTTTCGACTTCATCCTGCTCAGGGTCGCGATTGTTCGGCGGCCGGCATTTGATCACGTTGGCGATGTAGATCTGGTCGCGTGACAGATCCGCGGAAGCCAGCAAATCGTTTAAGAGCTTTCCCGCAGCGCCTACGAACGGCTCGCCTTTCTGGTCTTCATTAACCCCCGGTGCTTCGCCTACGAACATGACACTCGCCTTCG
>JAOUPN010000341.1 GCA_029879905.1 Nitrospira sp.
TGCCCGGTGTCTTTGCCGCCGGCGACGTGCAGGACTCTACGTACCGCCAAGCCATCACGGCGGCCGGTTCCGGCTGCATGGCCGCCATCGACGCGGAACATTTCTTGGAGAATTTAGGCCAAGGTTGAGGGTAAGGCTGAGTTGTACGGAAAATGACACCTAAACCTAAGCCTTGACCTTAGCCTATCCCCATCATGAGATGCGCCATTGTCCATTATCACGAGTTGGCTCTCAAAGGGCGCAATCGCGACCTGTTTGAGGATCGGCTGGTTTGGAATATTCAATCGGCACTTAAAGGCGTGGGTGTCACGAGGGTGGAAAAACTCCGCAGCCGCATTCGTGTGCTGCTTCCACCTGAAGCCGGCGATGACATTGTGCGGGATCGGCTCAGGCGTGTCTGCGGGATTGCCAACTTCTTCCTAGCCCAATCAGTGCCGTTGAATTTGGCTCAGCCCAATCTCGATGCCCTCAACGCCGCCGTTATCGAGGATTTGAAGACACAATCCTTTTCGACCTTCCGTGTGACGGCCAAACGAGCGGATAAACGTTTGCCGATGACGTCGATGGATGTGGAACGGGCCGTCGGGGCAGCCGTGTGCGAAGGACTCAATAAACCGGTCAGTTTGAAAGATCCGGAACTCACGGTCTACATCGAGCTTCTGACAAAAGAGGCCTATTTTTCGACCAACAAAATCAACGGACCCGGCGGGATGCCTGTCGGTGTCAGCGGCGCAGTTGCCTGCCTACTCTCGGGAGGAATTGATTCACCGGTCGCAGCCTTTCGCATGATCAAACGTGGATGCCGTGCGGTGTTCGTCCACTTTTCCGGGCGCCCGTTGGTCAGCCGCGCATCGGAGGAAAAGGCGCGCGAGTTAGCTCAGATTTTGACCGCTTCGCTGTATGAGTCTCACCTCTACGTCATTCCTTTCGGAGAAATCCAGCGGGAGATTGTGGTGAATACCCCTGCGCCGTTCCGTGTCGTGCTCTATCGCCGCATGATGCTACGCATCGCAGAAGCGTTGGCGAAGAGAGAACAATGTTGGGGGCTGGTGACGGGCGACAGCCTGGGCCAAGTGGCATCACAAACGCCCGAAAACTTGTCCGTCATCGGCGAGGTGGCGGAACTGCCCATCTTGCGGCCGCTCATCGGGATGGACAAACTCGAAATCACGGATGAGGCCCGCCGACTCGGCACCTATGAGATCTCCATCGAGCCGGATCAAGATTGCTGCAAACTCTTCACGCCGCCGCATCCCAGCACCAAAACTCGACCGGATATTCTGCATAAGGTTGAACAAGCGTTGGACGTCCCGCGTCTCGTCACACAGGGATTGGACAAAGCTGAGTTGTCCGTTCTCAAATTCCCAGGCTGACCCCGGACTCATTCCAGATCGGATATCTGATCACCCAATCGGTACCTCCAGACGAGACGGCCCCGATCCATTCAGGTTCAAGGGGAAGAAACCGGATGGGCTTGGACTCTTGGGTGCGGCCCAGGATCAAACACCCTGCTCTTCCATCGTCGGTCAGCTCAATGTGGTCGTCCTTCAGCGGGAAGGTCAGCCCAGTTCCGGCCGCCTTGAATACCGCTTCCCTCGCAACCCATGCCTTAAGAAACCGCTCATGCAGGCCGGTAGAATTCCCGCTTTGGATGAAGATCTGATCCTGAGCTGACAAAAACCGCTTGGCTAAACCGACCACATCGACTGACGGCCGGACCTGCTCGAGATCGACCCCCACATCCCGCTCTTTGGTAATTGCGACGAGTGCCCGGCCATGTGAATGCGATAAATTAAAACAGATAGATGGCCAGTCTCGAAGGAACGGCTTCCCGGCTGGTGTACGTTCCATCACAATACTTTCAGCGGAACTTCCAAGATAGCACCCGAGAAGCTGTCGCAAACCGGCATGGGCTACGATATACCGACGACGATGCTGCTCCGATACCAAACGGTGGGCCCGTTCTTGTTCATCCTCAGAGAGCCATGTAAAGGCGTGGGCACATTCAGTTTCATCGATATCCAGGGCCAAACCCCAGATATGGATTTCATTAAGAGCCAGGCAAATAGGAGGAACTGGGGCACGCCCCGGACCAAAGCACAGTCGTTGGAACGGCAGTTCCTCATTATTCACGTTGAATCGGTCCTTCCCATTGCAAATCGGCCTCAGGCGCGGTAAGCTCCTGCCGAATTCGTTGAGCGTCAGGTCCTCGCCGGTTCACGATTCACACACATCATACGACATAGACCATCACGGAGAGGTGCGAGAGTGGCCGAATCGGGCAGTCTCGAAAACTGCTGTCGGGGTAACTCGACCGTGGGTTCGAATCCCACCCTCTCCGCCACCATGTCTCAAGACAAACTTTGTTTATCTTGAGACATGGTGGCGAGATCTCGCCATTTGCATGGCAAATGGCGGATCCGCCAGCGGCTATTCACATCACAAACCATCACTGGTACTCTTCGACCATGATGGCGAGGCCTCGCCATTTGCCACGCAAATGACGGATCCACCATCCTATCAATCACAAGAGAATATGTACCATCTGTACATCCTTCTCAATAAAGCAGGAACGAGAACCTACACAGGTGTCAGTGATGATGTAGACAGGCGGTTAAAAGAACACAACGACGGCAACGTCCCATCATCTCGTCCCTATCGCCCGTACAGAGTCATTTACACGCAAACCTTTACAACCTTGCGTGAGGCACGTCAGAAAGAGCGATACTACAAATCAACCACTGGTCGGCGCAGGATAAAGGAAATTCTCTCATCCTTATCAAGTCGTTCTTGCTGAACGTCCGGTCATCCGTTCGCCAATTCGAATACCCACCCTCTCTGGCATACAAGCAGGACTGAGTCACGAGGAGCGAGGACTGAGTTCTAACGTGGAGTTCTGACTACCACAATCTTTCCGCGACTTCCGTCTCAGTCTTCATTCCTCAGTCCTTGATTCCCGCTCAGCCCTTTCCCATCTCCGTTCTCAGCCCTCACTCCTCGTGACTCAGTCCTGCCCTCTCCCATCTCCGTTCTCACTCCTCACTCCTCGTGACTCAGTCCTGCCCTCTCCCATCTCCGTTCTCAGCCCTCAGTCCTCGCTACTCAGTCCTACCTTTTCCCCTTGCCTTCTCCTTCAATACCCGCCGCAGCTCTACCAAGGCCAGCGTATCTCTCGCGCAGTAGCGCAAGAGTGCCTCTCGAATTTCTGCGCGTTCTACCCAATCGGTTTCGACAAACACCATGCGGTAATATTCGGCTGCCGCCTGTCCGCCCGCTTGAATCGCCAAATCACCATAGTCTAAGGCGGGCGCCACTGCCGGCAATACGGCCTTAATGGAGTAGGACCCATTGAATGCCGGATGATAGTAGTGATTTTTGATCACCGGATGGAGATCCCATACGCGTTTAAGAATCGCCTGAAACGCCGAACGGAACTCCGGAAAGGCCTCGGCCAGCTGCCGCATCATCGCCTCTTCATAGGCGGAATACACACAGATACTTCCACGATCACCAAGCGATTCGATCAGCGCTTCGGCCCATCGCTTCCTCGGTTCAGTCGGTTCGACATGGAGAAATTCATGGTGCGTCAAATCACCAGACTCTTCTTCGATGTGATTGGACCATTGCACCGGAATTGATTGGTAGGGTCTGGTCAAAGAAAAGCGAGGCATTGCCAACATGACGGTTTCAAAATCCACATGGTGAACGGGATATTGAATCGATCGCAGAGCTGTTCCCAACGTGGGAGAGACCCATTCCACGTTATCTTTCACCCGTTGCTGTGAGAATGAGAGTGTGGCTTCCGCCGGAATCTCATCAATGGTCGTAATCCCCTGCTCAACCAGTTTGCTCACAACCTGTTTGGATCCGGGCAGATGAAAAATCCATCGGGCAGGCTTGTCTTTCGTACAATGATCCCAAAACGGACATTCATACGGGCTGTGACAATGCTGGCCCGGCTCAATCATGGGAGGCTCATTGTGCATCAAGACGGATTTCATGGCCGTAACCCTCGCGGGGAC
>JAOUPN010000342.1 GCA_029879905.1 Nitrospira sp.
CCCCACCGCCTCCACCCAAACCGACCACTGAGGTGAAGTTGGTACGTACGGTCCGCAACTTACTCAAAGACCGTCAATACGAAGAACTCATGTTGTCGAAAGCCTCACACGCGCCGTATCCCTGGCGGGATCAAAGGGGCGCTTCAAGAGTTGGTTGTACATCGGCAACGCAGGGATGACTTTTTCTCGAATCAGCGCATCCAGGTCTCCCCACTGTTTCCAACGTTCCACAAGATAGATTGTGTCGGATGTTCCTTCCTTGAGTCCAAACTCGTAGGAGATACAACCGAATGCCAGCGCGTCAGGCCTTCCGTATGTAGCCAGCGCATCGAGACACCGCTTCGCATGCTCTCCGTCCTTACATTCCAGAGTCACCACCTGCAAGCAGGCCCCCTCTGCCGTAGACCCCGGCACTGAATTGGATTGACTCATTGATTTCCTCCTTGTGCTGATGTACGAAACGGCAATTCACGAGACGCTACGATCCGAAACCGAACTTCGTCCGCCAGAGTATATGCGGATGTATCTTCCCCCACGAAGAGTCCGCAGCGATAGAGTCCCGTGGGCCAACCGCTCTTCGGGCGGGCCAACATGAAATAGCCGGACTGATCGTTCGTCGCGGTCACAACTCGATCCTGCACCACGGGCTCTTGATCATCACGGTTCTCACCGTTTTCCAGGAAACAACGCGCGCCAAGAGACACCGCATCATACGAAGCCGACACGAGCCCGAAGACCAGATAGATCTCCGCCTGTTCCGTGGGAAATGTGTCACCGGAATTCAATGGAATGAAATTGTGGGCCCCGGTGGGAAAATCGTCCCGTGCGACTTTCCCCGCCGGAATGACGTACCGAAACCAGCTAAAGTCTGAATCTCGCCCCATAAGCGCCGTGCCGGTTTCCAAGGTGCTCTGCGGTTTCACCCGCTCGACGGCTTTGGTATACAAGGCGGCTTGCATCGACTCAGCCGACATTCCGGAATTGTCGATTATCTCGGCAGGACCGGCTGCCTCTGCTTCCAATGCCGCTAACTCAGGGATATGCGGCTTCACTTCATCGAGCCACCGGGCAAGCTTTTCTTTGGACAGCACCCGTGTTCCGGCCGGAATCGCAATATGTTTATTGGCCTCTTCAAATTCGACCGCCGCATCATACAACGTTTGGAAATGCACGAAGGCCTCTTCCCATCGTTCCAGTTCCACAAAACACTGCCCCATACGGAACGTCGCGTCCGCATAATTCTCCTCGTTGGGATTGAGATTGGATAAGTTGCCAAATACCGCCAGGGCCTCTTCGCACCGCCCAAGCCGCATGAGAGTAATGCCTAACTGATACGTGGCCAGATCATCGCGGGGATTGAGGGCCAGCATTCGCCGATAGACCGGCTCAACCTCCTGATACCGGCCGGCCACAAATAATTTCCATGCGTCCGCCCGCATGAACGCCCATTCCTTCAACTGTGCGGCGGTAGCACCCGGTGTCATCACGGGCGTGAATCGGCGTCCTCGATCGATCGATTCGTAGAGTTGGGCCAGCTGATTCTTTGCCGGAATTTCTAATGATGAACGAGGTGGGACCCGTTGCAGCACATATCGAAGATCGGCCTCTGCACCGGAATAGTCCAAGATGTCGAACCGGGCACGCGCAAGGGCCAAGCGCCAACCAAGCAAATCCGGAGCAAGATCAATCGCCTGTTGATACGCCACGAGCGACTCTTCGAGACGGTCGACCTTTCGAAGTTCCTGGGCCAGTTTCAAATGAGCCAAAGGGTTCTGACCGTCGAAACTCACAATACGGCGCAACTCGCCGATCGCCTCTTCTGCCTGCCCCGACCATACCAAGAGGCTCCACTTTGCCCAGCGCACCTCCAATGCCTCAGGCTGTTCGGCCAACACCTGGTCATAGGCTTGCCCTGCCTCGTGCGGCCCTCGAAAGGTCGCAAGAATGTCACCCTTCAACTTGTGCAGCGACACCGACCTTGGATCGTCCTGGATGCCCTGCTCAAGCAGATCAAGCGCGGCAACGACCGCCCCGCTGTCCCATGCCTCCTGAGCTGCGTCGGCAACCTCTTTCCCTGAGCGAACGGCCGACGCATCCGCAAAGATCGGCAGACCGCACACGACCATGCCCCCAAGAAATAGGGATACGAGAACGGCTTGCGAATGAGAGAGGATCCGCATCGGACACGTGCGCATAGCACATCACTGCAACGATGAGATTCGTATCGGACGGCCCATCCGTCGTCGATCACTATATCAAGAAGCTCATGAAGGAGAAAATGAATCTCTCTGAAAGAGGAGGCATGAGGCACATAGCCATCTTCTCACCAGGCCGTTCCGTATCCATGCTATAGTGCCGCCGTTACTCATTCACGGCCTTTGAGCTTCGCTATGTTCGACGTGGTGCTCTACCAACCGGAGATTCCCCCCAACACCGGCAACATCATTCGTCTCTGTGCGAATACCGGCGCACGACTCCATTTGATCAAGCCACTCGGGTTTTCACTCGAAGACAAGCAATTGCTTCGTGCCGGATTGGATTATCACGAATTCGCGACGATCCGTGTGCACGACAGCTGGAGCAAATGCGCATCATACTTCGAATCTCGGCGTATCTTTGCAGTTTCGACCAAAGGCACGCAGCAATATGACCTTGTATCCTACGACGAACACGATGTGTTTTTGTTCGGACCTGAAACGAGAGGATTGCCTGCCGACCTCCTAGAATCCTTTCCGAAGACGCAACGTCTGCGATTGCCGATGCAGCCCCACAACCGGAGTTTGAATCTTTCGAATGCCGTCGCCGTACTTGTCTACGAAGCCTGGCGACAGATGGGATTTAGGACGACATAGGATTACCCTTTCCTGTTCCACCTGCTTCCAGCCAATCTCATCATTGATGCTCCACCCACGACAGGTATATTTCTGCTCAGAGAACCGGACTTGCCAAATGCCAGTATACTTGACATCAAGCCAGTATACTTGTCATAGTCCTTCCATGCCCCAATCTGACCGATCCGTCGGGACGACCGCCGACGTACTCAATCATCTGAAGTCACTCCGTACGCGTAGAGGACTGACACAGTCCGAACTGGCATCACGCGCCGGGATTACCAGACAAGCCGTGTCGTCCATTGAATCGAATCTGTATCTCCCGACTACCGGCGTCGCTCTTCAGCTGGCCTCGGCACTGAACTGTCGCGTGGAA
This sequence comes from Nitrospira sp., assembly GCA_029879905.1. Lineage (GTDB taxonomy): Bacteria > Nitrospirota > Nitrospiria > Nitrospirales > Nitrospiraceae > Nitrospira_D. Next base: position 3,208 of record JAOUPN010000342.1, read on the forward strand.
GACCTCTTTAGCCTGACTCCGACCGAAGAAATTCTGGAAGGCACACTCGTCGGCCATCTCCCTCACCGTGAGTCACCGGCACAACAGGTCCGAGTCAAAGTTTCAACCGTCGGTCGACGAACGATTGTGCGACCTGCAATGGACTTGGGAGAACAGTTCTGCTTTGCGGTCCCTGCAGACGGCTATGTCACCGGCGCTCCCGGAATATCCTCCGGCACTGTGGTCCGCGTAAAACTCTCTCGCAATCACGAGGCCATTCAGCACGATATTGCCGTGGCAGGATGTGATCCGGCTATCTTTCTGGCCGGTGAACATTTGCGACGACAAAAAGACCGGTCCACCGTCGTGGGTTGGACGATGGGAAGCATGGCGGCACTCCAGGCTCTACAGCGCCGTGAGGTGCATGTGGCGGGACTCCATCTCTATGATCCTGCTACCGGCGAATCCAATCTCCCCTTTCTGAAACGGTCACTGAAAGGGTCCGGTTACGAAGTCATCACCTTTGCCGCATGGGAAGAAGGGTTTCTCGTCCGCTCAGGCAATCCACTGTCTATTCGTACTGCCGAGGACCTGACGCAACCCACCCTTACGCTGATCAATCGGGAAAAGGGATCAGGTGCCAGGCTGTTGTTAGACCGACAACTACGTACCGCCGGAATTCCCTCGACCCACATCCGAGGGTATGACAAGACCGTGGCCTCACACTTTGACGTGGCACGAGCCATCGCAGGTCATCAAGCAGATGTCGGAATCGGTGTTCGATCTGCGGCACGGCACTTTGGACTTGATTTCGTTCCGCTCCAAATCGCCCGT
>JAOUPN010000343.1 GCA_029879905.1 Nitrospira sp.
CGCCCATTAACCTGTTGGTACTCCCGAGGGTGTTCGCGCTCGTCGTCGCCCTACCTCTCCTGACGGTCTACGCGGATATTCTGGGTGTGTTTGGTGGCATGCTCATTGCTTCGAATCAGTTGAACGTGAGTTTCACAGAATTTCTGGCACGATTTGAAGAAGCTGTCGCAGTACGGCATTTTCTGATCGGTCTTGCCAAGGCTCCGTTTTTTGCAATGATCATTGCACTGGTCGGTTGCTATCAGGGTTTTCGGATCAGAGGCGGCGTCGATGATGTGGGCCGGCATACGACGATCAGCGTGGTGCAGAGTATTTTTCTCGTGATCGTCTTCGATGCGATCTGCAGTGTATTAACCAACTGGTGGGATCTGTAGCAAGGATGCATAAGAAGGTTGAGGCTGAGGTCAAGGTTGAGGGTCGGGTGGGTGAAGAAGGGTACGATTGAGGTCAAGGCTGAAGTTCCAGTTGAGAATGAGCTGAATTCGGAATCTCTCCTGTTCATCCGGCCTCAGCCTCAGCCTTGGCCTTAACCTGCGGGAGTAATACCTGATGCGGTCAGTGATACAGGCTGGGACACCGGTCATTGAAGTCAGGAATGTCTCGACGAAGTTCGGGCAGGCGGTGGTACATAAGGATGTGAGCCTCACCATCCATCAAGGCGAGGTGTTTGCCATTGCCGGAGGCAATGGTTGTGGGAAGTCCACGCTCTTACGTGAGATCATCGGGCTGATGACTCCTTCCGGTGGAACGATCCGGTTGTTCGGTGTGGACAGCCGCGAGTTGGCAGAAAGCAATGGTCGGCCGATCCACCGACGGTTCGGCGTGATGTTCCAGCATGGGGCCCTGTTCAGTTCGTTGACATTGGCGGAAAATGTGGCGGTGCCGTTGCGCGAGCATACGAACCTGAATCCGCGGTTGATGCAGGAGATCGTTGACGTCAAGATTGCGATGGTGGGATTGCCGCCGGACAGTGCCGGTAAATATCCCAACGAACTCAGCGGAGGCATGAGGCGTCGGGCAGCATTAGCGCGAGCGATTGTGATGGATCCTGAGTTGCTGTTTCTGGATGAACCGACAGCCGGTTTGGATCCGATGATCGCGGCCGGATTTGATGATCTCGTGCTGGCTTTGAAGTCGCTTCTTGGGTTGACGGTCGTCATGGTGACGCACGACCTTGACTCACTGTGGCGAATTGCCAATCGGGTGGCGGTTCTTGGCCATGGGACGGTTTTGGGGGTGGGAACGATGCAGGAACTGTCACAGGCGGACGATCCCATCGTGCGAGAATATTTTCATGGTCCACGAGGGCGCGCGGCGATGGAGCAGGCGGCATGGAACGGCACCGGACACGGCGAAGAGACCCATCAATTGTGAGTGGTGAAAGTTGAAGAGTGAGTTTCTGCTTACACAAGACTCAATGCCCGACCGTCAACGTTTGTGAGCCGTGGGTCATGCCGAACATGAATGACGAGAAACACAAAGGCTACTAAGTGGAACCTAAAGGCAATTACCTTCTTGTCGGTTTATTTGTCGCAGTCCTTGGCGCAGCGGTGTTGATCGGTGTGCTCTGGCTGGGGAAAATGGATTATCGGGGTGTGAACGACCGATATGAAGCGTATTTTCGTGAGTCGGTTGCAGGGCTCAGCGTGGATTCCACGGTCAAGTATCGCGGTGTGGATGTGGGACGGGTCAAGAACATCGCCTTGAATCCCGACAACACCGAAGAGGTGCGGTTGACGCTGGATATTGCCAAGGGAACCCCGATTAAAACAGACACCATTGCAGTACTCGAGACGCAGGGGCTTACGGGTCTTGCCACAATCAATCTGACCGGAGGGAGCCGTGAAGCTCCTCGATTGGAAGCCTTGGAGGGGGAAGACTATCCTGTTCTTAAGACCGGTCCGGCTCCTTCGTTCTTCCGCTCCGATGAAGCGATCGCCCGACTGCTTTCCGAAAAGAGTTTGACCGATCTCTTGGCCAATTTGGATACATTGGCGAAGGGAGCATCTGAAACCTTGGATGCGGAAAATCGAGCGGTCTTGAAGCAAACGATCAAAGAATTGGCCGATGTCGTACACACGGTTGCGGTGCGTCGAGGTGATATTGAGAAAAGTCTCAGCGGTGCCGCCAAGAGCGCGGATAATCTTGCGCAGCTGACGACGGCTTTGAATGAGCAGGTCCCACTCTTACTCACAAGGATCAATAAAAGCGCAGCCGCGTTAAGCACCATGACGGATGAACTTGCGAAGACGAGCAAGGTGGTTCGATCGGTCGTGGACGACAATCGACCGGAATTGGAACGATTCTCGCGCCAGACCTTACCCGAGGCCGGATTGTTGGTGACGGAATTGAGGCAGTTGGCGAGTGTATTGGGGCGCGTGGCGCAGGATCTTGAGCGAGAGCCCAACGCACTCGTGTTCGGACGGAAGCCCCCGTCGCGCGGGCCGGGGGAATAATATTCACGAATGGGATTTGTCGAAGGTCAAGGTCGAGGTTAAGGCTCAGGCGAACGAATGGAGCCTCTTCTCTCAACCTTAACCTCAACCTCAGCCTGTTCTATGGGGAGAGAACGATGTTCTTAGGAGTAAGGCAGGCGGCATGTGTATTATTGGCCCTCATGGTGGCTGGTTGTTTGCCGTCTCGTCCAGAATCTCCGCCGGTCCGTACCTATCGGTTGAGCGTCGATCTTGATCGTTCCGAGGTCCATCCACCCAATAGTCAGGGGCCTATTTTGTTGGTCAGTATGCCTCTGGCCAAGCCAGGGTATGAGACAGCAGGAATGATCTATGTGAAGCGGCCCTATGAATTGGAACAGTATGCGGTGAATCAATGGGCCGACCAGCCGGCACGGATGTTCGCCTCGTTATTGGTTGAGACAATGAGCCGAACCGGTTATTGGCGCGCCGTTGTTCCATTACCGGCCTCCGTTGAGGGGGACTTCCGCCTTGACTCATACGGGTTCGCATTACAGCAGGAATTTATGCAGGAACCTAGCCGGATACGGGCAACGGTTCGGGCACAACTCTTGGACCTGAAGGACTTGCGCGTGGTGGGGACGCGTCGGTTCGAAGCGGTTGAGAATGCTCCGAGCGAGGATGCCTATGGCGGCGTGGTGGCTGCCAATCAGGCGATCACGCGGTTGCTTGATGATATGAACGGATGGCTTAGGGCCTGTATGCAGCATGCACCTGAATGTCACCGCTGAATAGGGAGAGTAAGGGGTAAAGGGTAAGGAGTGAGGGGAACGAAGAGTCGACGGGAAAAAGGAGCCGTGAACTCATGACAAGTCGGACTCTTAGCATCTTATGTGTCTCGGTACTTGTCTCTTGGTGTGCGGTCCCTATCATGGGATTTGCAGAGGATGAACGGAACCTGGAGCGAGGAAAGAAGATATATGAGAAATACTGCTTGGCTTGTCACGGTGTACAGGGGCGAGGAGACGGAGGCGTACGGTTTGATCCACCCGTTGCTGATCTGACATCAAGCGAAGTACTTACCAAACCTAATTCTCGCCTCTTGGAGAGTATCCATGACGGACGCACCAATACTGCGATGGATACCTGGAAGTCCAAATTGTCCGACGACGCGATCCGCGACGTACTTGCCTATGTGCTGACCTTCCCGCGATGATGCCGGCCGATGAGGCGGAATGAATCAGGCTTGGAAAACCGGTCTCAGTTTCGGGTTGACGTCGGGTGTGATCACGACGCTTGGGCTCATGGTGGGGCTGTATGCAGGTACCCACTCGCGGGTTGCTGTCTTGGGCGGGATTGTGACGATCGCCGTGGCGGATGCCTTGTCGGATGCGATGGGAATCCATTTGGCGGAAGAGAGCAAGAAGCATAGGCCTGCAGGTGAGGTGTGGGAAGCTACGCTGGCGACGTTTGCTTCAAAGTTCCTCGTTGCGGGGACGTTCGTTGTTCCGGTGCTGATGTATTCACTTGATCACGCTATTGTGATCAGCGTCATCTGGGGACTGTTCTTGTTGACGGCCTTGAGTATCTTTGTGGCGCGGGT
>JAOUPN010000344.1 GCA_029879905.1 Nitrospira sp.
GACTTCTCCCTTCAGACGGAGTTTCCCCGGGAAGGGAATCTCTTGGCTGATTCCGTACATCGCTCCCTGCACCGGCTCCATCATCGGCATCCGCTGATAGCCGAATTGGACCTTCGGGTCTGGGAGCGTTTGCACTTGAGGCACAACTGCAGTTGCCGCTTCCCAGCGATGACGGGCTGCTTTGATCTCCGGGCTGACCTGTTCTAATTCTTGGATGAGGCTGGGAAGGTCAAGACGCGGTTCATTCATACCATGCACGTCCGCCCCTTGAACGGGCGCGCAGAGCAACAGCACGGCGAACAGGAACAGAAAAGAGACGGCCCTCACTCGATGGGGAATGACTGTTTGTTTCACGGCAGCACCTCCGATGGCAAAAAAAGCTGCCTGCTCAGCGATTGCACATGAGCAGGAAACGATCAAGTCGGAGATATGGAATCAGATTCGGAGGACCGAGGAGGATTCTATGGAGATGGGGACAATAAAAAACGCGCTGCTCCTGGACCAGAGAACCGAGCACATGCCATCTGTACGCTCAGTTTGAACAAGGCACGGCTGGATTACGGCCTGGTCCACATTCGAGGCTACCGTCGGCTTGACCTGCCGCTCATGAGAGGAGATGAGGGACGGTGGACACATGATGGCCCCCTCCATTGGACAGGCCATTCGGTCTTCTACAAAGGTGGCCTCTTGCGCCTGCGACAGATCGGGCAAGGCACACATCACCCCGATCACCTGACAGAGGGTAAAGACCGCAATCAAGGCAACGAGTCGTGCTGGAACCTGTCGAAACATGAAACGAACCATGCCTCCTCAGCTCTACCCGCAATAACTTATACGGTCTGGCGCAATGATAATGAAGCTGTGACGGTCCGTCGATGCGATGCATCGATACGGCACGTCACCATTTATCGTGAAAAAACAGGAAGTAGCCGATTGTGACCACAATAACCTGGAAGAGCATCAACCACCGCATGAACCCCCATCGCGTATCCGATTCGGCGTCTTTCATGCGCATTCCGGGCGTTAACAAAATGTAACTGGCGACCAAATCTCTCGCATCCTCACGAGTCAGGTTGCGCTCCCGCTGAAGTCCGACGATCGCCTCTTCCCGCTCTCCGCGTTGCAAGGCATCGACGACTTTCTCCGGAAAATCAGGCCGCTCTTGTAATTGGTTTGCCATAACGGACGGTATTGTAACAGAAGAGAATGTCGTTCGTCTCCCCCTTTCTGGCCTCAGAGACAGGGCTAGGTTTTTCCAAGAAATCGAGGCCGATCCCTGACCGATACCATTTTGACGAGGTCTCGGATGGAGAGTACCCCAACAATCTTGCCCTGTTCCGTCACAGCCAAGTGCCGTACGGCCCGTTCGGCCATCATTTTGCTCGCATCGCGGATCGTACGATTGATATCGATGCCGAGAAGAGGAGAACTCATGACGGCACTGACACGGATACCCTCTGCCTCCTGATTGGGGACCATCGCTTTTCTGACCAGATCGCTCTCAGTCACGATGCCGACCAGTTCACCTGCCTCAACCGTCAGCAACGACCCGATACGTTTCTCTCGCATCTGCTGAGCGGCCGCAAAAATAGACTCCTCGCTACGAATCGTCGCGAGCGTCGTCGCCATCAACACGCCGAGAGGCCGATAGACTTGGTCGAGTTCACTGATCGGACCACCCTCCGCATCTACGAATGATCGCACCAAATCACGAACCGAGATCAGCCCGACGATTTCCTCTCCTTCCACGGCACACAGATGTCGGATATGATTGCTTTCCATCGCATGACTGGCATCCAACATGGAGCGTTCTCCCGCAATCGTCACGATCGGGCTGTTCATCACCTGCTCCACCAGCGTCACCGTCGGATCAGACCCATTCGCCAGCACCTTTCGGACCAAGTCGGTCTCCGTGACAATTCCTATCGGGCCGCGGTGCGGATCGCCTGACTCCACTAACACACAACCGATGCGCCGGACCCCCATCCGCTCGGCTGCAAACGCGGCTGTCGTGTCCCTCGGAACAACCTCAAGATACCGATGCATGAAATCTTTGACGGCTCCGCCTCCCTGGTCACTCATCTCCGCTCCTTCATTTTCCGTAAATACATCGCTCTTCCGTTTTTACCGGTCCAAGGGCGTATCCGCCCCCCTCCTACTCGCGGGCACTATACCTCATTGGAACAGGATGCGCACCTGTGCGGCAGAAGCACCGACTGATTCTCCCAACCCGGCTGAATAGACGATTGAGGGGGCTTCCATTTCTTCCTTATCTGCCCCCCATTCGATTACTCTCCGCCGATATCCACGACGAATCTTTTCCCCAAACAGCGTCTCTCATTCATCATCGTGGTAAAACCGGTCGTGAGAAGAGAGGTGTTATATGGTAAGCAACTTGCTTGATGCGTCGATTGTGATGGGTTTTCTTCTTGTGGTCTTCCTGTTCTCCCATTGGGTCATAACCGTCTTCATGCTGAAAAAAGCGGTCATACCGGCACGGCAAACGGGATATCCCCGGCGCAAGAAGCCACGATAAGCGACCGAAAGTTGTGGCGGGCTTGCCCCTCTTGCAGCGCAAGAATGAACTCGTCTACTCTCAGGGAGAACGGTTGGTGATTTTTGAAGGGCCAGAACCCGGAGGCATCCATGCGTATTCTTGTCATGGGAGGAACAGGCACGATCGGATCGGCGGTTGTTGCAGCGCTGGCATCGCGCCATGAGGTGATCGCCGTTGGTCACACAAAAGGGGTGTCCCAGATAGACCTGGCATCTCCCGACTCGATTACGAGATGCTTTCAGACCGTCGGACGATTCGATGCGCTCATCAGCGCAGCGGGGCGAGCGGCCTTTGCTCCGCTGGATAAGCTGACAGACACAGACTTTCAGTTCAGCCTGTCGAACAAACTCATGGGACAAGTCAATCTCGTACGCATTGGCCTCCCCTTCGCTAATGACGGTGCGTCCTTTACTCTGACCAGCGGAGTGCTCAGCCGGGAGCCGATCGTCGGCAGTGCGACCATCAGCCTGGTCAATGCAGGCCTGGAAGGATTCGCCCGTGCCGCAGCACTGGAACTCCCCCGTGGGATGCGTATCAATGTGGTCAGTCCGCCTTGGGTCACCGAAACCTTGCTCGCACGGAAGATGGATCCATCGATTGGACTACCGGCTGCCACCGTTGCTCGGTCCTATGTCGCTGCCGTCGAAGGATCGGTCACAGGTCAGGTGCTCGACCCACGTACGCTCTCTTGATAGGTCACAAGACAACCACCCTCAAGTTGACGCATGCCGGAAATCTGGTACCCATAAAGACATGCGCGTTCGCAGATATCCCCTTGCCACAGCCCTCTTTCTTTCTGGATTGATTGGATTCATGGCGGCTCCATCACTCCATGCAGACCCGTCCACGCTCTCACCCAGAACGGGAAAATCCATTCAGAGCGAGGATCCGCTTCCGATGAAGACCCGGCGGGGCCGGTGCAATCCGGCGGCAACACGCTGCCGGCTTCCACGCCATCGTATCCAGCCCAAAGATTCCGACCTCAATAGCCGAACTGAATCAGGCAGACGATTGACTCACGAAAGCTCGCTCAATGGCCGAAGTAGGACCGGCCAGAGCATCGACATCGACGGCCAACCAGGTACTGATTCAAAAGAGCGGATGATGCGGGGTAGATGAAAAGGGAGACACGGTCGGAGTCTCCCCGGCGTTGCCCTTAAATCTCCAGACGCCGTCTTCCTTGACCAGGTAATGCACTTCTTGAAACCAGCTGTCGAGCGTAATGGCTTTCCCTGTGCGCTCCTCAAGACCGTAGAGCCCACCGGTACAGGTCACTTCCGCGCGAACCTGAGATCCCGTCCGGATGATGGTGATCGCTGACAACAGATGCGTAGAGTTCACCCCTTTGTAGTGTGTAAACACTTCTTCCCATACCCTCCGCACATCATCCTGCTTCAGCCCGTGATAATTGTAGGAAGGGGAATAGAACGTCATCAGCGCCTTCAGATCT
>JAOUPN010000345.1 GCA_029879905.1 Nitrospira sp.
TGCCCGCCGACGACCGCTTTTTGAGTGTACCCGTTTCGTCTGGTCGGCAAGGGCCGCCGTTTTGCCAGGTATCGGACCAGCACCCGTTCAGCGACTTTTTCCGCCGTCGCCATCACAGCACTACTCGCAGCTTCAACAGTCTTACCACTGTCGGTCGAGGCGCTGAGCGGTTGACTGAGCTTCGATCCGTCTCGATAGAGCGCCACGGCTTTGACCATGCTCCTCCAGGCCAATACGTATGCGTCTTTGACATCGCCGACCGTGGCATCGGCCGGCATGTTGATCGTCTTGCTGATTGCGCCGGTGATGAACGGCTGGGCCGCGGCCATCATGCGAATGTGGGCATTGACGGCGATCGAACGACGTCCGATCCGTCCGCAGCGGTTGGCGCAGTCAAAGACCGGAAGATGCTCGGATTTCAAATGCGGCGCCCCCTCTACGGTCATCGTCCCGCAACAATAATCGTTCGCGGCGGCGATTTCCTCTTGGGTAAAACCGAGCGCCTTCAGCATGTTGAAGTTGGACTCATTCAACTGCGCTTCGGTGAACCCCAACTGCTCCAAGCAAAAGCTTTCTCCAAGAATAAACTTATTAAAGGAGAACTGAATCTCAAATGCCTGAGACAGGCTGTTTTCCAGGCGAACGAGGGCCGCATCGTCGAACCCTTTGAGGCGCAGAACCTCATGATTGATAAACGGCGCCTGCTTGAGCGTCTGCGCCCCGACGCAGTAGTTCACGATGTCCCGGACTTGCTCGTCCGTGTACCCCAGCGTCGCGAGTGCGGCCGGAAGACTTTGATTGATGATTTTGAAATACCCGCCGCCGGCCAATTTCTTGAATTTCACCAACGCGAAATCCGGCTCGATCCCGGTCGTATCGCAGTCCATCACCAGCCCGATGGTGCCGGTCGGCGCGATCACCGTGACCTGCGCATTGCGATACCCGCACACCGTTCCCAATTCAAGCGCGCGGTCCCATGCCTGTCTGGCGGCAAGCAGCAAGTCGGGAGGACAATGCTCCGGCTCAATTCCCGCAGGAACGATCGTCAGACCGTCGTATTCTTCCGGAGGCGCATTGTAAGCCGCCAGACGATGATTCCGGATGACCCGCAACATGTGCTCGCGGTTCTTCACATACCCTGCAAACGGCGACAACTCGGCGGCCATTTCAGCCGATGTGCTATAGGCCTCACCGGTCATAATGGCGCTGATAGCCCCGCAAATCGCCAACGCCTTCGGCGAATCATAGGGGATACCTTGGCGCATCAAGACCGTACCCAAATTGGCATAGCCCAGTCCGAGCGTCCTGAATTGATAGCTTTTTTCGGCAATGGATCGGCTGGGGAATGACGCCATCAAGACGCTGATTTCCAACGCAATCGTCCAGAGCCGCACGGCATGTTGGAAGTCCTCCAATGCGAACCGGCCTTCCCCGTTATAGAACCGTCCGAGATTGAGGGAGGCCAGGTTGCAGGCCGTGTCATCTAAGAACATGTACTCCGAACAGGGGTTCGAGGCATTAATCCGTCCGTCTTCCGGACAGGTATGCCACTCATTGATCGTCGTGTCGTACTGTGTGCCGGGGTCCGCACAGATCCAGGCCGCCCATGCAACCTGATCCCACAGATCACGGGCTTTGACCGTCTTACAGACTTTGCCGTCGATCCGGCGTGTTAAGTGCCAATCGCCGTCGGCCTCAAGCGCGGCAAAAAACTCGTTGGGGATTCTGACGCTATTGTTGGAGTTTTGCCCCGAGACGGTTTGATAGGCCTTGCTGTCCCAATTAGTGTCATATTCATGAAACACAAAATGCGTAAAACCCTGCTGTGCATATGAAAACATCCGTTGAATATAGGCTTCGGGGACCATGTCCCGACGAGCCAGCGACAGGGCTTCGCGCAAGACCGAATTCGTCTTGGGATCGAGATCCAGACTCAGGCACCCGTCGCTATCGACCACATGGCAGGCCTTCAGCACACCGTTCAGGCGTTGGGCGCAGATCTTGGACCCGGTCACCATCGCTGCGACCTTCTGCTCCTCAACGACCTTCCAATCGATAAACTCCTCGATATCCGGGTGATCCAGATCTAAGCAGACCATCTTGGCGGCACGTCTCGTCGTCCCTCCGGACTTGATCGCTCCGGCGGCTCGATCACCGATCTTGAGAAAGGACATGAGACCGGAGGACCTTCCCCCACCAGAAAGCCCCTCCCCGTCACCACGCAGTCGCGAGAAGTTCGTGCCGGTACCGGAACCGTATTTGAACAGCCTCGCTTCACGGATCCAGAGATCCATGATCCCGTTTTCGTTCACGAGGTCATCTTCGATCGACTGGATAAAACAGGCATGGGGCTGAGGATGCTCGAAGGCATTCGACGCCTTGGCGACCTCGCGAGTCTTGGGATCGACATAATAGTGCCCCTGAGCCGGCCCTGACAGCCCATAGGCATAATGCAGGCCCGTATTGAACCATTGTGGTGAGTTGGGCGCCGCCATCTGACGTGCCAGCATGTAACATAATTCATCATGGAAGGCTTCGGCGTCATCCGGCGTCTTGAAATAGCCGTAGGACTTGCCCCAATGGGTCCAACAGCCGGCCATCCGCTCAAAGACTTGACGGGCGTCGCGCTCCCCTCCGAGTACGGGCTTCCCATCCGCCCCGATCAGCGGCTGCCCGTCCTGATCATGTTGAGGAACCCCTGCCTTCCGAAAGTACTTCTGAGCCAGAATATCGACTGCCAACTGAGACCATTGCTCAGGGACCTCGATATTCTCGAGTTTGAACACGGTGGAGCCGTCCGGGTTACGAATCTCGGACGACCGCTTGACGAATGCGATACCGTCGTAGGGACTCTGACCGCGGCGGGTAAATCTTCGTTCAATCCTCACAGCACTCCTCCTTCCGGAAACACAGGGCTAATCGATCGAATTGAGGTACGTATCCAAAACACTGGGTGGAGCCCCACAGCCTGCGCCTACTTCGCCAAAATAGTTCGGCTACGAAGGCCAAACAGCCGTGGCCCCTTTTGAGTCTTCGGCGACACCTCGCCGAGCCTACTCCGCCGAAGCAACATTTTCGGCTGCGAAGGCGGGTGAGATCTCTCTATCAGCGCCACCCCCCCCAAAGAGGTATAAACTAGATATAGTTATCTGAAGATTTTGTCAATACCAAATGTTGTGGGATTGCCTGTGAAAAAGAGGAGAAACCTGTGGATAGCCGCTGATTAAGTCGTGGAGCCGGTTTACCCAAATCTCATATGAGTTATCCCCAGACATGGCCGGTTCACCGAGGGGCAACCATGGATTTTCCCGTCATCTAGAAGGCCATTTTCTTCAATTTTGCTTTCGCCTCTTCCACCCCGCTGATCGGAATGAATCGTCCGCCGATGCCGAGCATGACAACCGTCGTATCCAGAAGGTGAGTCTCATAACGACTCAACAGGCCCCAATTCTTCCGGACCGTCGCGGGACGGACCATTCCTTCGATAAGGTTCTTGCCCTGCGACCGCACGAGTCCTTGAATGAGCTGCCGCTCACCGGAAGATGCCCGTTGCTCCATTCGATCGAGCGCTCGATGCAACTCGTGTTCGACAAACTGCAGATAGTCGTCCATGGTGGGATTGGACCAGGCCAACCCCACCGCCCCGGCAAGCACGATCACCAGTACGGACAAGCGAACAAGACTATTCATAGACTCCCTGCCGCTGCAGCATGATTCTCCGAAACGGAACAGAACAGGATCGCCCTACTCGAATAGAGAAACACATCACGCCGCAGGCGACGGACTGGGCGCCTTTCCTCTCTGCTCCTGTTCGATCGAACGGCGGAGGGACCACACGGCCCAAACACCGGGCAGGGCCACCAGGACCGTAAAGACAAAAAACTGCGTCCATCCCACCGCATCGACGAGATCCGCCGAAGGCCGCCCGGCAAACACCCGTCCCAACGCTTCAAGAGACGACAAGAGCGCAAATTGCGTGGCCGTATACCGAGGATCA
>JAOUPN010000085.1 GCA_029879905.1 Nitrospira sp.
AGGGGGAAAAGCGTTAAGAGGTGAGGGGTGAAGGGTAAGGGGTGAGGGGAAGAGGGGACGAAGAGGAATGAAATTTACGTTGAACATATGGCGGCAACGAGGGGCCGATGATACGGGTCGTTTGGTGACATATGAGGCAACCAGCGTAAGTTCCGACATGTCCTTTCTGGAAATGCTCGATGGAGTCAATCAACGTTTGATTCTCGCGGGCGAGGAGCCGGTGGCATTTGAACATGACTGTCGCGAAGGCATCTGTGGAAGTTGCTCACTGGTGATCAACGGTGTGCCGCATGGTCCCGAACGTGGCATCACCACATGTCAGTTGTATATGCGCCGGTTTTCCGATGGAGCAACAATTACGATCGAACCGTGGCGTGCTCGTGCCTTCCCTATCATCCGGGATTTGGTCGTAGATCGAAGCGCGCTGGATCGGGTGATACGGGCGGGCGGGTACATCTCCGTGAATACCGGAGGGGCTGTTGACGGTAATGCGCTGTTGATCGGGAAAGAGCAAGCGGAACTTGCGATGGATGCTGCATCATGTATCGGATGCGGAGCCTGTGTCGCCGCCTGCAAGAATGCGTCGGCCATGCTGTTTGTGGCAGCCAAGGTGTCGCATTTAGGCGTGCTGCCGCAAGGCAAGCCTGAGCGAGCCCGTCGAGTGACCGCAATGGTAGAGGCCATGGAACGGGAGGAGTTCGGGACTTGCGGAAATCAATATGAATGTGAAGCCGTATGTCCCAAAAGCATCAGTGTTCGTTTTATTGCCATGTTGAATCGAGAATATCTGCAGGCCGGGTTTGCTGAATCCGGCAAGCCTGTGAATGCAGATATGGCTCATGCGGAACCTGGCTAACCTCGACATGAATCTATGGCAAGATTCGTGTGCTGATATCCTCTGCAGAAGACGGCGATTCACTTGACTCTAGCCGAAAGGGTTTTATAGTACGGGGAGTACTTGCTGCTCGAAGCGAGTGTGAGATGTTCGGGTTGCCGTGAGCCTCTCGTAGGGTAGGAGAGGGCGGGAATGTGTCTCATGCTGTGACGGGTACAAGAGGGATGGTGCGTGAAACCTCCAGAAGTTGTACGCGATGTTCCGTAAGCGACGATGGAGGCCGACGACGAATGAACCGCCCGATGTTATGTCCACAATGCCAGAATAATCAGGTACTCCGCTCACACCCGCAATCGCTGCGAGAGCACGTCATGTCGTGGGTGTGGATTGCCCCCTTTCACTGTCAGTACTGCAGCCACCGGTTCTTGGCTTGGAGCGTGGGAAGAGAGGACGTCGCGTATTCACGGGATCGTCGGGAACATCTCCGTATTCCCGTACGGCTTTGCCTGTCTTTTTCCGGTGGAAAGGTGCGGGGCGAAGGGACCGTCTTGGATCTTTCGCTGGGTGGGTGTGTCATCAAAAGCGATACGAACGTACACGTTAACGATATTTTCTATCTGGAAATTGCCGTTGTGGGCAATGAAGCGCCTATCGAGGTCGCGGCGATGGTCCAATCAGTCGGTGCGCGTGGTATTGCATTCAAGTTTCTCCGCAAAGCCCAGGAAAATACCCGGCTTCTTTCGTTCATTCAATCCACCTCAGGCTCGACTCCCTCGGTGTTTCCTCCTGTCGCGAATCCGATTGTCGTCGCCTCGCGTACGTGATGCGGGCGTTCTTGGAAGGCCGTGACGCATCGGCTTTGTAGACCGGTGATTTTTCCTCGTGCCGATGTCGTTGTTTCCTCCAACTTGCCGAAATCGCTAGTGGTTTTCCTGCCGAACCGCTGCGCCTCATTTTGTCCATGATCTCGGGAAACTTCGCACTCAATAAAATGTCCGGGGAAACCGATAAAGAAGGGCACCAACATTGAAGAGTGCACACCACCACATTCTTGAGGAGACAGGGAGGCATCGCATGTGGAAGCAGGAGAATACGGCGTACGCTGAAGACGGAGTAACCCTGGATAGACAAATTTCTACAGGAGGCCGGTCGATGCCTTCTGATTCAGTGATCGCCTTTGTCGGAAAAGGTGTCGCGTTCAAAGGGGTGATTACCTATTCGGGTACGGTACGGATTGATGGCTCACTGGACGGAGAAATTCACACCGACGGTGGGTTGATCGTCGGTCCGGAAGCGGTGATTACCGCAAAAATTACCGCCGGATCCGTTGTATCCGAGGGGACTATTACCGGGGACATTACCGCAACTGACCGAATTACGTTGCTTGCACCAGCTGTGATTCAGGGTAGTTTGAAGACTCCTGTGCTTTCGATGGAGGAAGGTGTTCGTATGAATGGAACCTTGGAAATGGCTGAATCTGCCCATCAGGCAGTATCCCATGAGCCGAAACTCTACGCGGTCGGCCCCTCAAATAGGCCGGTCAAGCGAGTAGAGGACAAGCGAGACGAAGAAGAATAGCCGTGTGCGGTAACGGATCGATATCCGGTGTCGCCATTGACTGAGGTGACGTGGCTGCGGGGCTCAGAGGCGCTCCGTGGCCGTCATCTGTCCCGTCCCTCGTATCTTAGTGCCGACCATATTGCTTCAGCAATTCTTGAAGGTCTTCGGGAATGGGCATGGATTTGAACGGCGGGACATGAGCGCCGCCGGTATTGCCTACAGGCACCCAGACCCATGTGAACAGCAGTGATCCGAAAATCCTGAGAATTTGACCGATAATCTCCACCACATCTCCGCGTTTCCATCCAATCTTCAGCATCTCCCAATGGGCTCTCGCATGAGGGAGCGTAAACGATTGACCGAGAATATGGGCACGCTCAAGATGGGCAAAGGCTGGGTCCAGTTGGTCGGCCAGGGATTGCATTAAGGCCGCGGTCAACTCTCGGTCATACGCTTGTCGTAATGCCGGGTGCATATCGCCGTATCTCCTCCTGAAAAATGCCCTCTGTCTTCGACGGTGCGGGGCGGGGTCGCGTTTCTAATTATTCGATGCCATGGTAGCATGTTGCCCAGGCCATACGGCAACAGAGGTGCGGCCTCTGTCTAAGGAGGAGAACAATATGACTTGTGGATGCTGGAGCAAGCGTGTGCTCAGTGTGGCGTTGGGCGGGATCCTGTTACTGTCCGGTTGTGGGTATAACGATTTACAGGGGCTTGATGAAGATACCAAAGCGGCCTGGAGCGAAGTGGTTAACCAATACCAACGACGGGCCGACCTTATTCCAAACCTCGTGGCAACGGTCAAGGGATATGCAGAACATGAACGGGAGACACTGGAAGATGTGGTCAGTGCCCGTTCCAAGGCAACGGGTATTCAGATCACTCCTGAAACGCTGAGCAATCCAGCAGCGTTTAAAGAATTTCAAAACGCGCAAGCTGGCCTCACGACGGCCTTGGGCCGTCTCATCGCCATTGCGGAAAACTATCCGAACCTCAAGGCAGATCAAAGTTTCCTTGATCTCCAAAGTCAACTTGAAGGAACGGAAAATCGGATCGCCGTCGCCCGCAAGCGCTATATCGACCGTGTAGCGGAGTACAATAAAACGGTCCGGTATTTCCCTACCAACTTGACAGCCAAGTTTCTTTTGCACATGGAAGAAAAGCCAAATTTTACGGTGGCAGATGAGCAGGCTGTGGCAAAACCGCCGGAAGTAAAATTCTAGGTTTAGGTTCAGGTCAAGGCTGAGGTCGAGGAAGATGGCAGCGTTGTTGAAGAGAAGGTATTCTTGTATTCTCTTCATTGTCTTGACCTTGACCTCAGCCGTGACCTTCTTGGCTCCGGCCCACGCGCTCGACATACCGGCGCTGAAGGGTCGGGTTGTCGATCTCGCCCATGTGTTGCCGGCTTCGACTGTGGATTTGCTGTCGGCACGGATGGCGGACCATGAAACCAGCACAAGCAATCAAACTGCTGTCCTAATCCTCCCCTCCCTCGCGGGCGAGCCTCTCGAAGAATTCTCTCATCGTGTCGCGACGGCGTGGAAACTTGGACAAAAGGGAACCGATAACGGGGTGCTGCTTCTGGTGGCTCTGCAGGAGCGCAAGGTCCGGATCGAAGTTGGGTATGGTCTGGAAGGCGCCTTGACCGATGCCCGGTCAGCGCACATCATTAGAAACGAGATTGTGCCGCGATTTCGAGCCGGCGATTTTCCCGGAGGTGTGTCCACCGGAGTCGACGCGATATTGCGAACGATTGAAGGAACCTATCAGGCATCCGACCAGCCGTCTTCTCACCGTGAGGAGGATGTGGTGGGGCAGATTGCGGTTGCCGTCATCATTGGCGTGCTGGCAGGGGTGAGTCTCATGGTCATTCATCGGGCTGTCGGGGTGGTTACCGGTGCCGGGCTATCCGCCCTTCTGGCTTCCTGGGTGGCGCCGGCCTTGATTGCTGCCGGAGTGACACTGGTGCTGCTTTTGGCTTTGTCCGCCACCGGTGCCGGAGGAAGAGGGATACGGCACGGGAGAATGGACGACTGGGTCCGGTACAGCAGCCGAGGAGGCGGATGGGGCGGAGGAACGTTCGGTGGTATAGGGGGCGGATTCAGCGGAGGGGGCGGAAGTTTCGGAGGAGGTGGGGCTAGTGGAAGCTGGTAGCGGGCTGAAACTGACGGTTGAAGAACAGGCCCAGATTACCTCGGCGGTGCAGGCGGTAGAACGCCGGACCAATGCGGAAATCGTTCCGATGCTGGTTGCGCGGTCCGGATTGTACCGTGATGCGCAATATCAGGCCGGACTCATCGCCGCGCTCTTGGTCCTAGCAGTCCTGTTGACATGTGAAACGTGGTGGCTTCCTTGGGGATGGCATGCCTCGAATGCGGCGTGGCTTGTCTGTGCGGTGATCCTCGCCTATGCGGGTGGAACGAGGATCGGGATGTGGGCCCCTGTCATCCGGTTGTTGACCTCACAAGACCGCATGCGGCAAAAGGTCATCATGAGAGCCGAGCGGGCATTTGCCCAGCACGTGGGAGCACAGACCCGTGATCGCAACGGAGTGCTGATCATGCTCTCGATGCTCGAAAAACACATCTATGTTCTGCCGGATGGTTCGCTGGCGGAACTGGTGGCTGCGGAGCGATGGAACCATGTCGTCCAAGTGGCCATCGAACGTCTGCATCAGGATGATATTGTCGGAGGATTGTCTCAAGCGATTCACGCCTGCGGATCCGTGCTTGCCGAAGCTTGTCCGGACCGTCCAGGGGATAATCCCAACGAACTGCCGGACACCGTGATTCAGGAGTGATAAGCGGATATCGTCCTGGCCGGTGTTGCGCTATACTGTAAAGGCATGCCGACGGATACACCGAAATCACCGTCCGCTCCTGATGATCGACGGGCCTACTACCGCGTCACCGTCGTCTTACCCATCAGTCTGCAAGTTGAGACCGATATCGGGGAAGAGCAGTTCAGCGAAGAATCGGTGAATATCAGTGGAGGGGGGATCGGTGTCACGGTAAAGAAACAGTACGACTCTGATTCCGTCCTCTTGGTTACCGTGCGTTTTCCCGACGACGTCGTCTTTAAAACATTTTTGGAAGTGGTGGCGGTGGAGCCTCTCACGGCGACTCATCGCAAGGCCTATCGTTTACGTGGTCGTTTTATCAGGATGTCCGCGCAGGATCGAGAATTGTTGATTCGGTATATCATGCGTTTTCAGCGGGATCATCTGCAAAAGCATTACATGGCCTGATCTCGGCGACGATATGCCTATTCATCGTAGCCCATGTGAATCTCTCACGAAATGTCAGGATCGATAGACGACGTGCGCCTGTTCCGTTAGAATCCGCTCCATGTCCGACCCCACCATGCCGGCAACACCCTCTCCGTCGAAGCAGGACGAACACCGTTCGGTCGTAAAGGCCGCAGGGGTGATCAGCCTTGGTACATTTTCGAGCCGTATTCTTGGCTTTATCCGTGACATGGTGTTGGCCAGGGTGTTCGGAGCGACACCGGCGGCCGATGCATTTTTTGTCGCGTTTCGCATCCCAAGCTTACTCCGCGAACTGTTTGCCGAGGGCTCGATGTCGTCGGCATTTATTCCGGTGTTCACGGAATATCGGACCATGCGCGGCAAGCAGGAGGCATGGGAACTGGCGAGTGCCGTCTTTACGACATTGCTGACGATCGTGATCCTGGTGACGATCGGGGGAATTCTTATCGCTCCGTGGCTGGTACAGTTACTCGCGCCGGGATTCCAGGAGCATCCGGACAAGCTTGCGCTGACGACGCTACTCACCCGAGTCATGTTTCCCTATCTGCTCTTCATCAGTTTGGCCGCCCTGGCGATGGGTATTTTGAATTCGGTACGGGCGTTTGCAGCGCCGGCTTTCGCCCCGCTCTTTCTCAATGTGTTCATCATTGGATGTGCTCTGTGGTTGTCTCCATATCTGGAGGAGCCGATTCTCGGGGTCGCGGTCGGTGTCGTGGCAGGAGGAGCGGCTCAGTTCGCCATGCAATTGCCCAGTCTGAAGCTGCGGGGTTTTCTATTCGGGTTTCGATTCGAACCAGGGCATCCGGGTGTCCGGAAAATCGGCCGCTTGATGATCCCGTCGTTGTTGGGCCTGTCGGTGACGCAAATCAATTTGACGGTGAGCACCGTATTGGCGTCATTTTTTGCCGGAGGACCGACCTATTTGTTTTACGGTATGCGCTTGATCCAATTTCCATTGGGAATCTTCGGGGTCGCATTAGCGACGGCTATTCTTCCCACCCTCTCGTCCCAAGCTGCCCGCGGTGCGCTGGATGAATTGCGCACGACGCTCGGATTCGGCCTGCGTATGATTCTCTTTATTATCGTGCCGGCGATGGTGGGACTGATGTTGTTGCGGACACCGATCGTGCATCTCTTTTTTGAGCATGGCACCTTTACGGCACACGATACGGAACAGACCGCTTTAGCGGTATTATGCTATGCGGTTGGTTTGTGGGCTTTCGGGGGGGTGCGGATCATTGTGTCGGCCTTCTACTCGATGCAGGATACGAAGACGCCCGCTATCTCGGCGGCCATTGCCGTAGTGGCAAATATTCTCTTTTCGCTGGTCTTGATGTCTCATCTTGATGCAGCGGGATTGGCGCTGGCGACGGCTCTTGCCGCGATGGTAAACGGAGGCATTCTGGTTGTGGTGCTCAATCGGCGATTAGGCGGCGTGGAGTGGGGGGCGGTCGGGGGTACATTACTGCGAGTGCTGGCTGCTTGTGTTCCGATGGCCATCGTCTGTTGGTGGACCGCCGATGCACAGGTCTGGTCGCATTCTGATGAGTGGATAGCCAAAGCGGTGATGTTGATGGCCGCCATTGGACTAAGTGTGGGAGGGTATCTTGGTATTCATGTCCTGTTGCGATCCGAAGAGCTCAATGTGGTCTTGGGGATGGTACGTAAGAAGCTCGGCGGTCGGGTAGGAGCATAGAATGTCGGAGGCATGATGAGGCGTGGAGTTGTTCTGCAATCACCCTGGGGCTGGATCGGAATTTCTGAGACGGAAAAAGGGATTGATGGGATTGTCTTGCCTAAACGATCGAAACGGGCTGTCGAGTCGGAGCTTCACGCAATTGGAGAAGGGCCATTTGAACCGGGAGATTCAGTACGCTTGGAGTCTGCCAGGAGCCAGTTGTTCGAGTATCTGGCCGGCACCAGAGAAACCTTCGATGTGCCAATTGATAGCTCGCACGGCACGCCGTTTCAGCAGCGTGTGTGGCGCATATTGAAACGGATCCCCTACGGCACGCTACGTTCGTATCAGTGGATTGCAACTCGCGTGGGTGGGCGACAGTATGCTCGTGCCGTTGGTAGTGCGGTCGGTGCCAATCCTCTGCCGATTGTGATTCCTTGTCATCGAGTTGTCGGGCAAGATGCGTCACTGGGAGGCTTTTCAGGCGGTCTACCTATGAAACGAAAGCTGCTGATGCTTGAGGGAACCTTGTCCACGCTACGGTGCTAGTGGGCAGGAGACAGAGGTGATACACCGCTTGGGAGGATGGAGGTTCCAAAGGTTCGGCAGGTCTTCCGGCCTGTGTTGTTGGGTCTTTTGATGAAAGCCGTGCTTCAACGGGTGACAAGCGCATCAGTGACAGTCAGCGGGACTGTGGTCGGAAAAATCGAAAGAGGGCTTTTGGTCCTGCTTGGCGTGGAAAAGGGAGACGACGAGCACGATGGGGGCTATCTTGCTGAGAAGATTCGAACGCTGAGGATTTTCTCAGACGATCAGGGGAAGATGAATCGGTCGCTTGCGGATGTGGGCGGAGCGGTCTTGCTGGTGTCGCAGTTCACGTTGCTTGGGAGGACGACAAAGGGGCGGCGTCCCAGCTTTGAAGAAGCTGCTCACCCTGATGAGGCCAAGCGACTGTATGAACAGGTTGCGGCGGAGTTAAGAGTACAAGGAACATCGGTCGAAACGGGAGTATTCGCCGCTCACATGCAGGTGGCATTGGTGAACGACGGCCCGGTGACGTTTGTCTTGAATAGTCGTGAGGCTCGTGCCTGATGGGAGGACTCAAGAGTTATGGAAGGGGGCCGATAGAAGAGAGAGGCCGACATTTGTCGTCGGCCTGCTATAATTGATTCAATCGTGCATCGGACTCTATGCGGGAGGGGGGGGCTATGGGAAATTCAGTTTCGCCACAGCATCCACTGCGTCGGCTCTTCGGCGCCTTAACCGAAAAGAGCTTTGCCGAGCATCTCGGCTGGCCCGATCTGAATGTGACCGCATATCTCTCCAATTTACTGGTCGATTTTACCAGCACCGATCAACTCTATAAAATACGCAATCAACAGGGGCAGACTGTTGATACGGTTCTTGATCTGTTGTACGAATCGGAAGTAATGCTCGAGGCGCAATCATTGGACCGTGAGCAGGATGTGCATCGCCATATCGGGGATTTCACCCTGTTCATGGCCGGATTGTTTCCGGAGTATCTCCGTCGTTTGAAAACGGCCGGCCTCATCTATCACAAGGACTTTCTTGTGGATTACGTCAAAACAGGCAAGCGGTCGTACGATATTGTCTCAAAGATCGGTCGTGACACCGTCGATGGTGATCCCCCGTTATTCCGCAAACTGTCCGAGAATTTCGAACTATGCGTGACCGGGTTGGGGTTCGTGCGCTCCGACCTTGACCGTATGCAAGATCCCGCCTATCAAAAGGCTCGGGATCTTCTCCTCAATTGAAGCCTCCACGTCCGATCATTCTTGCCCATGGAGGCGCCGGCTTCCGTCCCATGACTGCCTCGCAGGCAGCCTGCCTGCGTACGGTGTTGCAAGTCGGCCATCACCTACTGGATCGAGGTGCGTCGGCATTGACGGCGGTGGAGCAGGCCATTCGAACCCTTGAACGCAGCGGTCTGTTCAATGCGGGGGCAGGCTCCCGTGTGCAACTTGACGGTGTTCGGCGGATGGATGCGTCAATCATGGAAGGGCAAGATTTGCGTGCCGGAGGCGTGGCATCGATAGAAGGCATGCTCCATCCCATCACAGCGGCCCGCCTGGTTATGGAAGAAACGGATCATGTGTTGCTGGTCGGACCGATGGCCACAACATTTGCCAAGCATTTTCGGCTGGAGCGTCAACGGACTTCGATGCCAAAAAGACGGGTATCATACGGTACGATATTCAATCAGAAACAAGTTGCGAGGGAACGTCATGGAACTGTCGGCGCAGTGGCCTTGGATCGTTTCGGTACGGTTGTGGCCGGCTCCTCAACCGGCGGGATCGACGGCATGTTGCCGGGACGGGTGGGGGATACGCCGCTGATCGGGTGTGGGGTCTACGCGGATAATCAGAGCGGGGCCGTGTCGATGACAGGCATCGGCGAAGGGATCATCCGCATTGCGATGGCGAAGGAAATCTGTGATCGGCTGGACGAAGGGGCGACGCCGAAAACAGCAGTTCGGCATGTGCTGAAGAAATTAGTAGACAGAATCCACGGCTCTGCCGGAGCATTGGTGCTGACGCCGGACGGACGATTTGCCATCCGCCACTCGACGCCCCATATGATCGCCGGATACTGGACCGGCGACGGGGAACCGGTGGTCAAGGACTCTTACGGGTAAAGAGTGGTGAGATGGTCGCGCGGTTCAGTTGTCCCCGTGATCTCAGACGGATTCTTCCTCACAGGATTGAGTCAGACAAAATCTCACGAGGTGTTTTCCTGCCGCGATCGGTTTTGTCAAAATCATGGTCGAAGCTCACGATTGTGAGATGGTGCTTCTTGGCCGTGACGTATTGATAGGCATCGTCAAAGTCCAGATGAAATTGAGTGGCGGCTGTCGCAACTTCGGCCGTGTCATCAATGGAAAGGGAGAGGAGACTTAGTCCTGCAAGGTCACGGAGGAATAGTTCAAAGGTCTGGTGTTGACCTTTGCGAAAGAGTAATAATCCTATCGAGTGTAGGGAATAGTCGGTGAGAAAGAGTTCGTGATGGTGTGTGTTCTTTAGGAGGATTTGGGATTCTTCGGCCTGATCTTGTGCGAGCAGGATCTCGAGAAAGATATTGGTATCAAGGTGGAGTTTCATTGCCCCCGATCCTCCACTCCGCAAGTGTGTGCTGAAGGTCTACGGACGTATACCGCCCTTTAAGGTCTTGAATGGCTCCTGCCCATTTCAATGAGGGGGCAGAGTTGGTTTTTTTGCTTTGTTTTTCAACTAAGAAGGCTGCAAAGTCTTCAACTTCACGCTGCAGTTCCGGCGGAAGTTCCCTCAGAAGTTTATCTACTTTTCCCATACCGCACTCCTTTTGATGACTTCAGGCAGGCTAACCAAATATGGCCGGTGAGTCAAGGTACAACAAGGATTTCTGCGGCTTGGTAGGAATGTCCAACTCGTACCAAAATGGAAATGGGTGGGTTAGTGGGTGCGAATGCTCCCTGCTCATAGTTTATGAAGGCCATTGGGGCTGAAACTATGCACCCAGGAGACTGTCCCGTCTTTCTCCACTGTCTGTGCACGGTCCTTGCTTCCTTTCTGAATATTGCCCATCAGCATGGATCATAGATTCGCTACCCGATACATAGGAATAAAGGGGCGGTTTCAAATTCCAAGTGCAACGGGTGAATGATGGCGCAATTGTGCATAGACTTCCAGGGGCGTGGCAAAGTTGAGACATTTGCGTGGACGTGTGTTCAGGCGATGTGCGATGGCATTCAGCTCACGCTGGGTGTAGCCCGACAAATCCGTCCCCTTGGGCAAGTATTGGCGCAACAGCCCGTTCGTATTCTCGTTGCTTCCTCGTTGCCATGGCGCATGCGGATCGGCAAAGAAGATCTGGATTGCGAGCCGCTGGGCCAACTGTTCGTGCTCCGCCATCTCCTTGCCTCGATCATACGTCAGCGTCTTCCGCAGGAGGGCGGGGACATGCCGGAGTTTCTTGGTAAAGCCCATGCGAGCACTCGTGGCATCGGTTCCCTCCATCCGGGCCAGAATGACGAGGCGAGTGGTCCGCTCCACCAAGGTCCCGACAGCCGAGCCATTGCGAGCGCCCTTCAGGAGATCGCCTTCCCAGTGGCCGGGGACCGTGCGGGAGGCCACCTCGGCAGGGCGCTCGATCAGCGGTGTCATATTCGGGATCTGGCCCCGTCGATCAGTGCCGCGCGTCCGAGGACGCCGCGCCTTGCGCGCCTGACGCAGGGCGGCCAACAATTCGCTCCGCAACGCACCACGCGGCAGCACATACAGCCCCGCATAGATGGTTTCAGCCGACAGGTGCTTGCGCATGTCCTCAGGATACGCGCGTCGGAGGCGCCCGGCAATCTGTTCCGGCGAGCACCCCTGCCGCAGCTGCGTCTGGACAACCTGCCACAGCCACGGGTCCAGCAGTTTGCGCGGTCGCCGCGGTTGACAGGCCCGCGCCGAGGCCCGGGTGTGCGCCGTGCAGGCACGATAGCCACGCGGTCCGGCATTGCGAGCCATCTCGCGGCTGAGAGTACTGGGAGATCGCCCCAAGGCGACGGCTATCCGCCGCAGCGAATGGCCAGCGGCCAGGCCCAGGCTCATGGTTTCACGTTCTTCGGCACTCAGGTGACAGTAGTCTCTCGTAGTCATGGCAACACCATAGCCCATCCGGGCTCGCAGTGTTGCACTTGGAGTTAGAACTCAAGGGTGATTT